>JAITEK010000072.1 GCA_031282085.1 Coriobacteriales bacterium | reverse complement strand
AGATCGGCGTTGTTCAGGGTGACCGTTTTGTTAATCGGCACGTTTAGAGGTGTGTTCTCGTCGTTGGCGACACCCTGTGCCCCGCCTGTTATGTTAAGCGTGGGCCAGTCAACCAGTCTATTGACGGTAAAGGTCAGAGGCTTGGACTTCACGTCGTCGGTGTCGGCGACAAGCCGGACGGTGTAGGAGCCCTGGTAATTGCCTACAAAGAAGCCCGCGTTAAAGCTCAGGACGATCTCACTGCCATCCTGCTCAAAGGAGTACAGCGAAGGGTCGACCTCCACCTGACCCTTAAGCAGCCTGGCTGCTGCGGCATTAAAGCTTGCCGCGCCCTGGATGTGAAGCTGAGCGTCCTCAAACCATGTTGAGTTGTCGGACGGACTTACGTTAAAGGTTGTACCCTGTTCGATGGTGGCAGCGCCGTTGATGTAGTCGGCCAGATGTACATCGTCTAAGACGATGTCCTCAAAACCTGCGGCGTAGACAACTATCTTGAAGTCGCCTGCGAAACTGAGGTCGGAGAAGCGCTCAAAGATACTGTCGTTTATCGAGACGTCGAAGTTCGTGTGTCCCCGATGAGAGAACAGGTTCTGCAGCCAGACGAGTGGTTCACGGTGTCCGTTTGCGTCCTCGATGTAGCCGCCGTAGATATATTCGAGATAGTTATTCCAGAAATCCGTATTGGTAAGCCCTGTCATGCTGAAGTTGACCGTGTGCTGCCGTGTAGTCCAGTTGGTACCGTAGGTTGTTGAGGTGCTCGTGATAGCGGGGAAGGTCTTACCCGCCGCAGTAACGACATCCTCGTCGCGCTTGCCCCAGGAAGCGTCGGTGAACAGGTACTTGGGCTTGTAGATGTCAGCGGCGGCGGCCCAGGTGATGTCTGCGATCTTGGCCAGGACGGCGGTTGACTGGTCGGTCGCCTCATTGAGCTCGCCAAGCAGTGTGGCGTTGGCAAGCAGGTCGAAGTTAACAGCCACGTCGACGGCGGTAATGCGGGTGATGGCATGGCCCTCGGCCTTGGTGGTGATGTCCGCGCCGCTGTAGTTGAGGTCAACGGCCCCGGACACAGCGAAGTGCGCGCTGTCTCCGAAGGTCGCCGTTGAGATGGCGTCAACCGCTGGCTGATTGCTGCTGGTTGCCCACGAGATGCCGCCAGGATACAGGGTGCCGCTTTTGGTGCCCGCAGCGATGAAGAGCTCCGGCTCAGCCTCGGTGCCGCCAGCCACAAAGCTGGTCGTGGTCGGCTCCACAGCGGTGACGCCGGCGGTGGCGTCATGGAAGAACTCGCTGAAAGCCATCGGCGTCTCGCCGTAAACGTAATAAGGCACGCTTGGCTCCGCGACGCCTTCCGCGGCGATGGTGACGCTGGTGTTGAGGTCGCTGTCGGCGCCGCTCGTTACGAGAGCAATGTTGCCCGATGCTCCCACGGGCACCGCAAGTTTGATGATCTTAGGATTGCCCTCGCCCTTGTCGAGCACAAGGCTCGGCGTGACCTCCGTACCGCCGAGCCTGTAGGTCACGTTCGCGTAGTCGGCGTCGCCAACAGACAAGACGACGTAGTTGACTACGTCGGCGGTGCCAGGGACAGCAACGTCAATGGCGTCGGTTCCGAGGACGCTGACGCTGGTTGCCAGGGGCGTAAGGCTGAGCGCAGCCGGCTCGAGGCTCCCCTCAGCAGCTTCTCCCTGTTCGGCAAACGCCGAGGCGCCTACCACCAGATTCGCGACCAGCGCCAGCGCGCAGAGCACCGAGATGGTCTTTTTCTTTCTCATATGGTTTCCCTTCTTTTTTTTGTACGGACCGAAACGAACACGAGATGGTACCGCTCCTCCCTTCTTCACATGAAATCGAATTCCCCTGAAGGTTAACCCTGCTCTGCCCCTAAAGTTAGGATTTGCGAACACAATAGCACTATTAGACGTTTCTAACAAGAGGAATCTTATAATTTTTTCCTAATAACTTGTATGAGAGGGTTCCTTCCAACGCCGCTGATGCCGCTGGGCGGGGCAAACGCCGCTTGTCGCCACTGCTCGCTGCCGTTGTATTTATTAAATTTTAGTGCCTGCCCGCACTCAAAGCGCGGATAACCTGGGCGGCGACGATCCCCGTCAGGGCGCCCGTTGCGCAGGCGACAACGGCAAGCAGGGGCAGGTTGAGCAGGATGGCGGGGGTCGCCAGCAGCGCCGTTGCCACAAGGACCTGGGCGACGTTATGCAGCACGGCGGCCACGATGCTCACGGCGACGATGTTCACCTTGCCCCAGCGCTTCAAAAGCCACATGCCGCCAAAGGAGAGCAGCCCGCCCGCGGCGCTGTAGATAAGCGCCATCGGCGAACCAAAGAGCAGCGTGGATATGCTCACTTTGAGGACCATGACGGCCAGGGCGCTGCGCGTGTCCAGCAGGTAGAGGGCGAGCAGGACGCAGACGTTACCCAAGCCGAGCCGCACTCCGGGTATCGGCACCGGTATCGGCACCATATTCTCCAGGTAGCCGAGCACCAGGGCAAGCGCGGCGAGCAGGGCGATGCGGGCAAGGCGCTGGGTCGGGTTCAAAGGCATGGCGTCTCAACCTCCGCTCGGCATGTCAGCCCGAGACCGCGTCGACGTCGTTGCCATCGGAGCCGTTGCCGTTATCTTCAGGAGAGTCGGATTCCTTGATGCGTATGACGAATCGGTTGGGGAGGCAGACGATGGTCTGCCCGGGGTTGCTGATGGCTCCTTGGTGTATGCAGTCCTTGTTCTTGCAGGTTGAGTCCACAATGCGTATCTGCCCGTCGGCGACCTCAACGGTGTTTGAGCCGAGCGCCGTTGTTATCTCCACGCGTTTGGCGCTGTTGAGGGGTAGCTCGTGCACGGCGCCATCGCCGTCTGTGATGAGGGCCGTCTGCCCCTTGCGCAAGGCGCCGAACAACATGACCCCAGCCTGCGCGAGCAACGCGGCGACAAAGACGCCGACCCCCAACAGAACACTTCGGCGCGTTGCCCCGTCCCCCGCTGTTGTTGCCCCGTCGGTCGCTTTCATCAGCGCAGCTCGGCTATCGTGTCGTCCGTCATCAGCACCTCGCCGTTCAGGTCAACCAGCAGCGCGTCCACACCGGGACGGGCTCTCACCAGTTTGAGCGCCGCCGTCTGTCCCATGAGGAAACAGCAGGTGGTCAGCGCGTCGCCCTCGCAGGAAAGATCGGAGAATATCGTGGCGCTCGCAAGATCGGTCTGCACGGGGTAGCCGGTGCGCGGGTCGAGGATGTGGTGGTAGAAGACGCCGTCTTGCTCAAAGCCGCGTTCGTAGGGCCCGCTGGTGACCACCGACAGGTCGTGCGCCGCCGTTACGGCCTTGAGCGTCCCGCGTGGCTGTTGGGGGTCCTGTACCCCCACGCTCCACGGCGTGCCATCGGGCTTGAGGCCCAGTGCGTAGACGTTGCCGCCCAGGTTAATGAGCGCGCTCTCGCAGCCGCCCTCGCGCAGCAGGCGCACCATCTCGTCGGCGGCGTAGCCCTTGGCGATACCGCCGAGGTCGAGCCGCGCCGCGGGGTCGGCAAGCGTAATCGTGGTGCCGTTCACCTCGATGCCGCGGTAGTCTACATGGGTAACGGCCTCGGCCAGCACCGTCGCGTCGGGCAAAATGCCCTCCTTAAAGTCCCAAAGACTTGAGACTGCGCCGATGCTGATGTCGAACAGCCCCCCAGAAAGCTCACTGAAGACGAGCGATTGGCTGATAAGCGCAGCCGTTTCCTCGTGCACCTCAACCGGCGCCCCGCCCGCCATATTCAGCGTAAAGATGTCTGAGCCCTCGCGGGTACGCGAGAACGTGTTCTCAAAGAAGATAAGCCGCTCGTTTAAACGGTCGAGAAGTGCCTGGTCGCAGGCGGCCTTTATCTCGATGTACGTGTCAAAGAGAAAGGTGCTGAATACCTTCAGTTCCGCTGGTTGGGTGGGAGAGGCAGGCTCCTGCTCCGGGTCTGCGGACGGTTCCCCCTCCGCGTCTGCTGCGCGCGAACAGCCCGCCAGGGCGCCTCCCCCCAACAGGCTCAACACCCCAACAACCGACAAAGCAAGCGCGTGACGACGACTCAGATCCAACAGACCTTCTTCTTTCCACGAGGGGATAATCCAGATTATATTAATGTAATCTAACTTGCCCCAGGACGCAAGAGTCCACCGAAGGTGAATCGTGTGTCGCGCTACGCGCTCTCTGAACGTCGCCCGCTATCGCGTGCGACTGGACCCCGGGACAAGCCCGGGGTGACAATCTGTCTAGCGTAGAGGGACGGGGCAAGTGTCCCACTCCAGTTGATTTTCCTTGGTGACGAAACGGAAAATGCGGGGGCGATTGTGGTACACTGTGCGGAGCAAAAAGTAGTTTAAACGTAACAGTGGATGAGTAACACGCATAACATGGTAGAACATATCCTCAACAGGGAGTTGGTCGACCCTCGTACGGTGCGCTCGGTTTGCGTCTTAGGGCGAGGAGTGACCGGCGAGGCTGTTGCTGCCTACTTCCGGTCGCTGCCCGTGCCTGTGGCCGTTACGGTGGTTGCTGAGGATGATGAGCTTGCGGGTCCTTTTGACCTTGCAGTCGTCAGCCCCGGCATTCCCGAGCACAGCCCGCTCGTCGCGCGCGCGCGCGAACAGGCCCGTGAGGTGATAGGGGAGCCGGAGCTTGCCTTCCGCCTTTCTCCCGAGCGCTGGGTGGCTGTTACCGGCACCAACGGAAAGACCACGACTACCGCGCTTACTGCCGCGGTGCTCACCGCCTGCGGCATGAGGGCGCGCGTTGCCGGCAACATCGGAACCACCTGCCTGGAGGCCGTGCAGACGCGCGAGCCGGGCGAGTACCTCGTCGCCGAGCTGTCCTCCTACCAGCTCGCCTACGCCAATACCCTTGCACCCGAGGCGGCCATACTTCTCAACATCACACCCGACCACCTGGCGTGGCATGGCTCGTTTGAGGCGTATCGCGCCGCCAAGCTCAGCCTGTTTGAGCGCCTGGGCCCCCGTGTGCCAGCCGTTATAGACGCGACGCTTGATGAGACCCGCGCTGTTGTCCGCGCGCGGCGGGACGCGGGGCTCCGCACCATCCCCCTGGGCACTGCCGAGGGCTTGCGTGGTGATATGACGCTGCGATGCGGCGCGGCCGAGGCCGCCTTTGTCGATGCAGCCTCCCAGCGCCTGACCTGCGTTATCAACGGGCAGCGTTTTGCGCTCTGCACTACCGCACAACTCAAACTCAAGGGTGAGCACAACCAGCAAAACGCGCTGGCCGCCGCTGCTGTTGCCCTTGCGCTGGGCGCCGATGCGGCGAACGTAACGGCTGCGCTTGTGGCTTTTGAGCCGCTTGAGCACCGCATCGAGCCCTGTGGCAGCGTTGCCGGCGTGGCCTTCTTCAACGATTCCAAGGCGACCAACCCGGAGGCCACCGTAAAGGCGCTTGTCGCCTTTGAGGGCACGCCGCTCGTTGTGATGCTGGGCGGTCGCGACAAGAACACGCCTCTGGACGAGCTTGTTGAGACGGCCGCGGGACGTTGCCGCGCCGTTGTCTGCTACGGCGAGGCCGGGCCCCGTTTCGCACAGGCCTTTGAGGAGGAGGCGCTCAGCGCCGCGCCGGGCACATCGCCCACCGCCAGGCCTGATGCTGCTCCTGCCGTCATCTTGGTCGAGGGCTTCCGCGCCGCCTTTGAGGCCGCAGTCGCGCATGCCGAGGAGGGCGACGCCGTCCTGCTCTCTCCCGCTTGCGCCTCCTTCGACGAGTTCCGCTCCTTTGAGCAGCGGGGCGCGGTGTTCAAGGAGCTGGTGGCCGAGCACCGAACAACCGCCGAGCCCTCACCGGCGCCCCAACCAATCCAAGCCACACCCCAGGAGGCGCGCGATGGCAACTGACCGCGCCCTCAATGCCCCCAAGATGGTGGGTCCCACGCCGGCCAAGGCAAAACTCCGCCCCGCAAAGGCGGCTGTCTCCGCAAACGTACACGGCCCGCGGCTCCTGCTCATCGTCACCACGCTTGCGCTGGTGATATTCGGGTTGGCCATGGTGTACTCGGCCTCGTTCGTCGAGGCATTTACCAACCCCACCTACAACCAGGACAGCTCGTACATCTTCAGGCATCAATTGCAGTTCACGGGCGTGGGCCTCGTCGCCCTCCTCGTAATGCTCGCTGTCGATTACCGCGTGTGGAACAGCCTCGTCGTCTGGGCGCCCTGGGGAGTTGCCGTTGTCCTGCTCGTCCTCACACTGACGATGGGCAACGACGCCCTCGGCGGCAAGCGTTGGTTCGATCTGTTCGGTATCAACCTCCAACCATCGGAATTCGCCAAGATAGCGTTGTTGCTGCTGGCGGGCTCCCTGCTCGTTCATCTGCGTACCAGCGGCGACGCGCGGGAGATAAAGATCGATATAGCAAAAATAGCCCTGGCGGTGGGCCTGCCCGTGCTGCTCATCCTCATCCAGCCCGACCTCGGTACGACCCTCATCATCTTCGCGGGCATCGTCGCCGTGGCCTGGTTCGGTGAGCTTTCGATGAAGCCGCTGGTCTTCTTCCTGGCGATTATCGCGGTAGTAGGCGTCGCCGCGATAGCGTTCGCGGGCTTCCGCATGGGGCGCATCGACGCCTGGCTCGACCCTTGGGGCAACGCCTCGGACGGCGCCTACCAGATAGTCAACTCCTTCTATGCGCTCGCCGGCGGCGGCATAGGCGGCGTCGGCCTCGGCATGTCGCACCAGAAGTACCTCTACCTCCCGCAGCCGCACAACGATCTCATCTTCCCGATAATCGGCGAGGAGTTCGGCCTCATCGGCACTGTGTCGGTCATCGTGCTGTTCCTGCTGTTCCTGCTTGCGGCCTACCGCATCGCCCACAACGCCGGCGACCTCTACGGCCGCCTGGTAGCCGGCTCGGCCGCAACGATGATAGGCTTCCAGGCCTTCCTCAACATGCTCTGCATGGTCAACCTGCTGCCGATGACGGGCAAGCCCCTGCCGTTCTTCAGCGCGGGCGGCAGCTCCATCATCACCACGCTCATGCTCGTGGGGCTCATCCTCAATGTGTCGCTGCGCTCCGAGGCGGGCGACCGAGCCAACGAGCGGCGCGACCAACTCCTTATCCTGGAGGGCGGCCGCACAGCCGCCGCCAGCGTCACGGCCATCGCTTCCAGCGTTTTGCCGGGGCAATTCGGGAGTCATTCGGCCAGCCGCCAACCGTTACCAGGCAAAACACCCAAAAAAGCGGTGTTGAGGAGGCCCGGTAAAGCGGCCGTGCCTCCGCATGTTGCCGCGCCGGTCCACCCGCAAGCACCCGCAAGCCCCTCGGCTCCGACGCATCCGCACCCGTCGCGTCCTCAGCCTGTGTCCCTGCGCTCACAGCCGACCCGTCGTCCGCTTGCGCGCACAACGGCGCCCGCGCGCACTGCCGCGCCTGCACGTACGGCGGCGCCACGTACCGTCGCGCCCAGTCGCCCGCAACCCACCCGCCCGCAACCCGCGCGCCCCGCAAGCTCCACCGAGCAACCGCGGCTCAAACCCGTAAACCCCCTGCTCAGTCTCAGTCCCGCCCGCAGGGAGGGCTACCGCCACGCGCCCGCTGTCGCGCCTGCGCCCCTCAAACCGGCGTCTGCCAAGTCCGCTCCTGTCGCACCGGGAAGGCCGCGACGATGAGATTCGTCATCACCGGTGGCGGCACGGCAGGGCATATCAACCCCGCGCTGGCCGTTGCCCAGGAGTTGCGCCTGCTCGGGCACGAGGTCCACTACGCTGGCACTCCCCAGGGGCTTGAGGCGCGCCTTGTCCCGCAGGAGGGTTTTCCCTATGTCGCTTTCGAGGCGGCGGGCTTCAACCGGCGCAAACCGCTTACGCTCATCACCTCATCGGCAAAGATCGCCCTCAGTGCGGCGCGCGCGCGGCGGTGGCTTGCCGCCCTTAAGCCCGACGCAGTCATCGGCTTCGGCGGCTATGTGTCCATCCCCGTTGGCCTGGCGGCTTCCTGGCTCAAGATACCCCTGGCCGTTCACGAACAGAACTCCGCAAGCGGCATGGCAAACCGCTTTTTGGCCTCGCGCGCGCGGCTCGTCGCGCTTACCTACGAGTCCGCCGCCGCCGACTTCAAGACCGACGGCGTCCTCAAGGTGGTTGGCAACCCTGTTCGCGCGTCACTGTTCGAGGCAAAGCGTGAGGTGGCCCGCCAGGCCTTCAGTCTGCCCAAAGACGCTACAGTCCTGCTGGCCTTTGGCGGCAGTCTCGGTGCGCATCACCTCAACGAGGCGCTCGTGGCAAACGCCGGGCAACTGTTGTCCCAGGAAGACCTGCACATCCTCCACATCACGGGAACGCGGGATTTTGAGGAGATGGAGGCGCTGTGCACCCGCATACCCCAGGCGGCGGAGCGGTGGCATCTTGTTGCGTATTGTGATCGGATGGGGGAGGCCTACGCGGCCGCCGACGTGGTGCTCTCGCGCTCGGGGGCAACAACGGTCGCGGAGATAAGCGCTCTCGGACTGCCCGCGCTGTTTGTGCCCTATCCGCACGCCGCGGCCGACGAGCAGACCACCAACGCGCGCTACCTCGTCGACGCGGGCGCGGCCCTTCTGCTCGCGGACAGCGAGCTGGACAGCTTTCGGTTCATCAAACAACTGACGCGCCTTACCAGCAACGCGTCGTTTCGCGAGGATATGCGCCGCGCCGCCGCCTCCCTCGGCAACGCACAAGCCCGGCAAACCCTCACCCACCTCCTCATAGAGATGGCCGAGACTAAAAAAATGACGCCCTGAGTCCGTCATCCCGGGGCTTGTCGTTCGTCTCGTGTCACAAGAACGGCTACCGCCGTCCCGCGGTGTTTAGTAAGTCCGGCGGCTACCGCCGTCGGTTAGACCCTGGGACAGGCCCAGGGTGACGGACAAAAAAGCCCGTCATTCTGGCTTTATGCCAGAATCCAGTCGCACGCGTTAGCGCGCGACGCATGGAGAGCGCGCAGCGCGACACACGATGCCCGGGGAGCGCGCAGCGCGACGCACAAAGACTAAGCCGCCGAATGGCTGAGAGTGCCGTACTGCGGTAGAATCAATCAGTACTTTTTATTGCCCGTTGTTGTTTTGAGAAGGAGAAAGCGTGTCCCGTATCCAAAGGGTGCATTTTATCGGAATCGGCGGCTCTGGCATGAGCGGCATCGCCTTGGTGGCCCACGAGTGCGGCCTTGAGGTGACCGGCTCAGACCTCAAGGAGTCGCGCTATATGCGCTCGCTTCTGCGCGCCGACGTGCGGGTTGTAGTCGGGCACGACGCAGCAAACGTCGCCGACTCCACCATCGACGTCGTCGTGGTCTCTTCGGCCATCCCCGAGCGCAACCCCGAGTACCGCGCCGCCGTTGAGCGGGGGCTTGAGATATGGCCGCGCGCCCGCATGCTTGCCTACCTCAGCCGAAAGCATAAGACGCTGGCGGTTGCCGGTACCCACGGCAAGACCACGACCTCATCCATGCTCGCCACCACGCTCGACAGGCTCGGCGCCGACCCCACCTTCCTCATCGGCGGGGTGGTCGACGGTTACGATTCCACGGCGCGCGCCGGTTCGGGCGAGCTGTTTGTGGTGGAGGCCGACGAGTCCGACGGCTCCTTCACCTGGCTCGACCCGACTCTGGCCATCGTCACGAATATCGAGGCGGACCACCTCGACCACTACGCCGGGCTCGATGAGATACAAAGCGCCTTTGCCTCCTTCCTCGACAAGGTAGTACCCGGTGGTACGCTGGTTGTCTATAACGGCAGCCCCGGCCTCGTCGAGCTTGCCGCGC
>JAITEK010000045.1 GCA_031282085.1 Coriobacteriales bacterium | reverse complement strand
CGGTTGACGTAGCCCCATAGCACCCGGTCATCGGTGTGGAAGATGTGCGCGCCGTACACATGGACACAGATGCCGTCGCGCTCCTCGGTGTAGAGGTTGCCGGCCACGTGCGCGCGCTTCTCGATGACCAGGCAGCTCTTACCCTGGTCGGTGAGTTCGCGCGCGCAGACCGCGCCGAACAAGCCACTGCCCACTATCAGATAGTCATACATCGTTGTTCTCCTTTGTTGAGTGCGCAGCGCGCGACGCATCTTCTTCCGTGGACGCCTCTACATAGACGCCCTCCTGCGAGAACACCACGGCAAAGGTCTTGAAGAATATGCGCACATCGAGCGCAAAACTCTGGTGCTCCACGTAGTAACCGTCGAGCGCAAGCCGATCGCGCCAGGCGATGGCATTGCGGCCGTAGACCTGCGCGTAGCCGGAGATACCGGGGCGCACCTCGAGTTTGCGCGCCTCATCACCCTCGTAAAGCGCAACCTCCTCGGCGAGATCGGGCCGCGGCCCGATGAGGCTCATATCACCTTTGAGCACGTTGAGCACCTGGGGCAACTCGTCGAGGCTCGTCTTGCGCATAAGGGCGCCTATCCTGGTTTGGCGCGGGTCGTCCGCTCCGTTGTAGGTAGAGCCGTCCGGCATCTTGAGGTCGGGCGCGTTCACGCGCATGGAGCGCAGCTTATACATGGTGAAGGAGCGGCCGCCTTTGCCAACGCGCGGCGCGTTGTAGAACACGGGCCCCTTATCCTCCCGATAGATGAGCGGCGCGAGCACCAACAGCACAAGCCCGACGAACGGCAGGGCGATGACGCTCAGCACGATGTCGAGCAGCCGTTTGACGACGCGGCGGTACACCGCGCTGCCTCGCGCCGTATGCGGTATGTGACTACTCACCGGCCTGCGCACACTCCTGATAGGCCGCTTTAAACGCGTCCGTCACGTACTCGGCCTCCGCATCGGTGAGCTTGGTGTGCAGCGGCAACGTTACCTCATTCTGGTAACGCGCGTAGGCACGGGGGAAGTCCTCAACACGAAATCCCCTCGTACGATAGGCCGTAAGCAGCGGCAGCGGCTTGTAGTGGACGTTGCAGGCAACCTCACGCGCGGCCATGCGCTCGATGAAGCGATTGCGGAAGTCCTCGCCCTTACCAACCAAGCGCGTAAGACACAGATGCCCACTGGAATCCCCCCGCTCGGTGTAGTGCGCAAGCACCTCGACATCTGGTGAGACAAGCGCGGCCTGGTAGTGCTCAAGCAGCGCGCGGCGGCGTGTCAGCAGAGCGGGGTAACGCTCAAGCTGCGCCAACCCGAGAGCGGCAACCACGTCGGTCATATTACATTTATAGAGCGGCTCGATGATGTCGTACTCCCAGGAGCCGGGCTTGTTCTTGGCAAGCGCGTCCTTGTCCTGCCCGTGCAGCGACAACAACATGAGGCGCTTGTATATCCGCTCGTCGCTCAAGCCCTCACGCGCGCGCCAGGTGAGCGCCCCGCCCTCCGCCGTGGTGAGGTTCTTCACCGCGTGGAAGCTGAACGCCGTGAAGTCGGCAACCGCGCCGCTGGGGCGGCCACGGTAGGTCGCGCCGAAGGAGTGCGCCGCGTCGGCCAGCACGATGGGGCGGTTGAAGGTCTCCTGCAAAGTGCCCGGCGTAGGGCTGAAGCGTTCCGCAACGTTGGCAAGCGTTGCGAACAGCGTGTCGTAATCACACATGACGCCGGCGATGTCCACGGGGATAACGGCCTTGGTACGGCTTGTAACCGCGGCGGCAAGAGCCTCGTAATCCATCTCGTAGGAGCCAGGCGCTGTGTCCACAAGCACCGGCGTAGCCCCCACATGGCAGATGACGCTTGCCGAGGCGGTATAGGTATAGACTGAGGTGATGACCTCGTCTCCCGGCCCGATGCCCAGCAGGCGCAGGCCGCACTCAAGCGCGGCGGTCGCCGAGTTGAGGCACGCGACCTTGGGCGTTTCACACCAGGAGGCGAGCTCCTGCTCAAAACGCTTGACGCGCGGCCCGGTGGTGATCCAACCGGAACGCAGTGCGTCGGCCACAGCCGCAATTTCGGCCTCGGTTATATCAGGTGGTGAGAATTCGATTCGCATACAGAGCTTTCTGGAACAGGCGGTCGGATACTTCTTGCAGACAACCTCTTCATTTTACCCGAAAACCCGTATCGCGTGCTTTGTGCTTTGTGCGATATCTGCACACGCGGGCTCACTTGCAGTACAATACGCAATGAGGGAGAACAGCATCATACACGGTTACGCTCATCGGGCGATTCCGCCGATGGGCCGAAACGGCTCAGATCCTTTCCGCACGGCTCAAACCAAGCAGGCGGAAGTTCTGACGCGCTGATTGCAGGGACGGAAGACGTGGGCAATAACGGCAGCAACGGCACGGGTAACGGGCACACTACCAACGGCAATGGCAATGGCAATGCCGCGGGCAATGGCAGGAGCGCCTACAGCTCAGTGCGCCTCTTTGGACTGGGCTTCTGGCAGGCCTGGTGGATGCTCTGTATGTGCACCCCGGTGGTGCTGCCCTTCAACCTGATGGAGCGCTTCCCCTTCGACCCGATACTGATGGTGCTCCTGCTCACAGCACTGGGCTATCTGGGCGTGGTGGGCCTGAGCCGCCGTCTCTCGCCATTCGTCAAGCGCAAGACGATGTTCATCTTAACCGCCGCCTGTTCGCTCGTCGGCACCCTAGGCATGGGCATCCTCTCGCATATTGAGGGAATCGAGCCACTCGTACCTCTTTATGTGCTGGCAACCCTGGTATTCTCCCTGGGCAACGCACTGTTGCTCATCATGTGGGGCGAGTTGTGGAGCACGCTGGCCACCGGGCGCGTAGGGCGCTACCTCTACGTATCCTACGCCTTTGCCTTCGTGCTGTTCTTCGCTCTGCGCGAGCTACCGGCCCCGTTGATGGTGGCGCTCGTCTCGCTACTCCCTGCGGTAAGCACACTCGTGCTGCACGGCGCCCTCAAAGAACCGATGCGCGAGCCAACTGCCATCGGCTTCGACATGGAACCCATACCCCGTACCAAGGTATTTTGCACACTGATACTTGTCAGCGTCGTCTGGGGCCTTTCGCAACCGGTGCTGCTGGCACTTCCCGCCCCGGACATAGTGGCGCAGTCCTTCCTCCTGGCAGGCGTAAGCATCGCGGCGCTGGCGCTCAACCTGATACTCACCCAGCCCCCGCTGGAAGCCATGGCGCTCTATCGCCCCATCCTCCCCACACTGACGGTGGGATTATTGTTGATGATCCTGCTGCCACCCGAGTTCGCCTTTGTCGGCGGGGGTCTCTCCATCTTTGCCATCTACAGCCTCGATATGCTGATTATGCTCGTATCAACGGACATCGCGTTTCGCGCGCGCATTCCCGTGGCGCTGAGCTTTGGACTCTCCATCTTTGCCGCGCGGATGGGCACCTTCGCAGGTGCGGCCGGCTCGCGCCTGCTCGACGCTCCCCTCCCCCTCAGCGCATTCTCGGCCGAGCAGGTGCTGATCGCCTCGGCAGTCGTGGTGATACTCATAGGCACCTTGCTGTTCACCAAGGACGATCTACAGAGCTTTTACCGCGCACGGGAGCACGAGATAGCCAACGACGCCTCCACGCATGAGAAGTGCGAGAACATCGGCAGGATATGCGGGTTGACCACGCGGGAGATGGAGGTGCTGCACCTGCTGGCCCGCGGGAGGTCGGTGCCTCATATCTGTGAGGAGCTGGTTATCGCCCAAGGCACGGCGAAACATCATGTGAGCAGTATCTACCGCAAAATAGGTATCTACGACCGCCAAAGTCTGCACGACGTGATAGAGCAGGGCAGTATCGGCCGAGGCGCATTCTAGCCGCCGGAAGGCCGCCGAAGCTGAAAGAAAACTGAAAGTCAGGATTTATCTCCCCAAAAAGCTCAGGTTGTGAGAAAATAGACGATTGTCTGCTCAAGCTGGGAGAGTCCCCAACACTCTCGTGTTGGCTCCCCGTAGTCGAGCGACCTTCAGGGGACGTAATCGACAGCCAATATGCGTCATGAGATTCATGCGGCAATAGCGGCTGGCTCCCTGATGAAACTTTGTTCAACACTTCCGATAAGGAAGCCCTTATGAAAGGCTGTTACATGAAAGCTCCAGGGAAACACCGATTCACGCACTATGTGGGAATACTTGTCGTGCTTACGCTCCTCGTCCTTTTGGCCGTGAGCTCTGCCGGTTGCAAGAAGGACCCCGCTTCGCAGGTCGCGGCGACCGTCAACGGCACCGAGATACTCGAATCCGACATAACCACACGCATCGAGAGCTTCCGCCTCGACCCGAACACGGGAGAGCGACTGGATGACACCGCCTGGGCGCAGACGCTCAAAGGCGCGAACTATACGCCCGAATCGCTTCGGGAGTTCATCATACGCAACGAGTTCGGTAGCTGGATACTTGTTGTGCAACGCGCCGCCGAAGCGGGCATTACGCCCGACGCCGCGCAGGTAGACCAGGACATAGAAAGCGCAAAGGAAAGCGTAACCGGCTCGGGCAGCACCTGGGAGGACTACCTCGCGTCCATGGGCTTTGCCAGCGAGGCATCGTACCGCCAGATGGTCGAGGCGCAAAGCGTTATCTCGGAACTACTCTCCGTAGAGGTTGACAGCGCTCCGAGCCAGGAGGAGATCGAGACCTATGTGAGCGAGCAGGCCGCCCAGTACGCCGGCAAGCGCGTCTCACTCATCTACCTGCCTTACGACGCGCCGGCCGCGGCGACCGAGGAAGGCTCTGAGACAACCGAGGAGACGGCAACCGGAACCAACACCGTAGACGTTGTGCGTCCCCAGGCTGAGGAGGCTCTCGCAAAACTCCGTGAGGGCACCGATTTTGCCGAGGTCGCCAAGGAATACTCGCAGGCATACGGTGTTGAGGAGAACGGCGGCGATCTGGGTTGGGGCGCTATGTCCTCCCTGCCCGAGAATGTACGCACAGCCCTCGATTCCCTTCCCGTCAATGAGGTCTCCGACGTCATCGACGCCAACATCGGAACCGAGGAAGCCCCTTCATATGCCCTCGTAATCGTCAAGTGGACTGAGGAATTCATCCTCCCCGAGCAACCGGCGGCGACCGAAGAAGCATCTGAGGGTGAGACCGTTGAGGGAGAGACCGCAGAAAGCGAGGCCACTGAGGGTGAGACCGCTGAGGAGCCGAGCGAACCTGCTGCCGACTCCGGGGTACAGACGGTGGAGTTCTCCGCCGTACCGGCAAGTTTGGTTGAGATTTTGACCGAGCGATACACTTCCGAGAGGCAGAGCACGAGCCAGCAGGAGTACCTCAGCGCACTCATCAGCTCGGAGGAAATCGTCGTCAACCCCATGCCCGAAGGCCTGTCCTACGACGTTGATATGGCGCTCGCCGATGAGCCCGCGGAAGATTCAACCACCGATGAGACTCCCGCCGATGAGGGTCAGCTTGAGACAACCGACACCCTTGAGGGCACCGGAGCCGAGGCCAAGACCGGCGACACCGTTGAAGTGCACTACACAGGTTATCTGGAGGATGGCACCATCTTTGATTCCTCGGTGGGCGGTACCCCCTATTCAGTCGTTATCGGCGAGAGCAACGTCATCCAGGGTTGGCATCTCGGCCTCCCCGGCATGAAGGTGGGCGGCAAGCGCACGCTCGTCATCCCGCCCTCACTTGCCTACGGAGAGGCAGGCAATCCTCCTTCTATCCCCGCGAACGCGACGTTGACCTTTGAGCTTGAGCTGGTCTCTGTCAATGGCGACAGCACCGGCTACTCCAGCGGCGACACGGTCACTCCTGCCGAAGAAGGCACGGAGGGTGAAGAAGGCGCGGAGAGCAGCGGCCAGTAAGCTCCCCGTCATTTCGCGTTGACCGCAGGGGGGACGGGGTTGGGACAGGGGGACGGGGCAACTGTCCCACCTGACGAGGCTGTTGTTGCACCGAGAACGTCTCATCGTGTGGGACAGT
>JAITEK010000036.1 GCA_031282085.1 Coriobacteriales bacterium | reverse complement strand
CTGGGCGGCTTTGAGTTTAATGAGGAGCTCAAGAACAGGTACCTCAAATGCTACCCCTTTAAGTTTGAGGGCTGGCAGTTTAATACCGGCGACGGCATCAAGATGGCTGAGGACGTGGGTGCCAAGCTGTGGCACATGGACATGACCATCTCGATGTACTCCATGTGGACGCGCGACCCCGAATTCGATTTCTCGATCCTGTGCTTCCCGCCGTCGTTTACGTACTTTAACGTCAACCGCCTGGGCAAGCGTTACGTGGACGAGAACAACATGGGCTCGCCGCATAACGGCTGGCACACGCTGCTGCACTTCGACGACGCCATCGACGACTACGACCGCATCCCCACCTGGTGCGTCTTTGACCAGAGCTGCTTTGACTCCGGCAAGTTCTCCACGAGCCAGGGCGACTGGTTTGAGTGCGGCAACTTTGCCACCGACCTGCCCGACAGCATCCGCGCCTGGGATGGCTGGAGCCAGGACAACAAGCCCGAGCTTGAGCGCGGCTGGATCCTCAAGGGTGACACCTTGGATGAGCTGGGCCAGAAGATGAAGGATTTTGACCATTGGATGGATATTGAGGCGCTCAAGGCCACCTTTGCCGAGTATCAAGGCTTCTGCGCCGCCGGTAGGGACGCGCGTTTTGACCGGAGCGCCGAGACCCTCGTCGCTCTTGATAGCGGCCCCTATTACGCCTACGCCATCTACCCCGGCTCCTGCTCAACTCTCGGTGGCCCGATGAAGAACGAGCACGGTCAGGTCCTCGATCCCGCCCTCAACCCCATTCCGCGCCTGTATGCTGCGGGTTGCTTTGGCAACTTCCAGAGCCACTCCTACGGCATCACCGGCGGCAACAACGCTGAGAACATGGTGTGGGGACGCATCAGCGCGCGCCACGCCGCCGCCCTCGAAGCCTGGGACGCCAAGTAGGGCTGTGGGCAGTTTGTAGCCTCAAAACGTAAAGAAGTATGCCGGTGGGGCTGTTGCGGCGGCCCCACCGGGCCACATCAGAAACCAAGGACAACCAATGAACAGCATCACACGCAAAACACTCGTTACCGGCATGGGCCTGGCGACGGTAATACTCACAATCGTTTTGGGAGTGGTCGCCACCGGCTGTGCCCCTCGCGGCGCCGAGCCGACGGCAGACGCCGCCTCGCAGGACGCGTCACAGCCCGCGGATGATGAGGCGCTCAGCGCCACACCAATCGCCTGGAGCATGCAAAGCGATTGCGGAGCCTGTCATACCACGGAGGCCGACAACGTCGACGCCGCCAAGTATCCCCAGGCAGCGGCCCACGCCAGCACAACCGGCACGGCCTGCGTTGACTGCCACACCAACACGGCGGTTCTCACCACTACCCATGAAGGGGTGACACTTGCCGACAAACCGGCAACCAAGGTGACCCAGCTTACGGTGGAGGAGCAGACCTGCATCGAGTGCCATGGTACGCTTGAGGAGGTTGCGGTGCTCACCGCGAGCAGCGAGGCGCTCAAAGACGACCAGGGAACCGTGGTTAATCCTCACCAGCGCCCCGAAGGCGCCACGCACGCCGAGAACCCAGCCAGTTGCACCAGTTGCCACAACAACCATTCGTCTGACCTGCCGAAGGACGCTAAGAAGTATTGCGCCCAATGCCACCACCGCGGCATCTGGCAATGCGGCACCTGTCACGAAAAACGCTGAAACAGCGCCCTACGGGATTTTTGTTCGTCACCCTGGGCTTGTCCCAGGGTCCAACCGGCGACGGTAGTCGTCGGACTCACAACACGCCGCGGGCGGCGCAGCCGCCTCGTGACGCAGCCGCCCTATACCCCAACGGCGCAGCACTCGCCGAAGAGGAGCTCGCGCTCCTCGCCGGTGAGGCGGGCGCGTGCCTGGTCGCGTACCTTGTTCACGCCGATAAAGAACTCGCGCATCAACGCCACCATGAGGTAGCGGCCTTTTGCGCTCAACAGTATCTCGTCATCATCCTCATAGGCAATAGCGCCCACCATCTTAAAGAACGTGTACTCAAAGGGCAGCCCGCGCGCCACCGAGCAGCCAAAATCCTGCTTCCACTGACGCTTGTCGAGCCGTAGGCCGAACAGCTGCATCATAAAGCGGTAGCGCATGCGGTCCCATTTGGTAAAGCGCGTGCGCCCCACGATGCTCATGCGTCCCGCCTCGATGGCCTCGTTGTAGTCCTGCACCGAGAAGGTGTTTACGTACAGGCTGCCGTCGAGGTAGCTCAGGCCGCCCGAGCCGATGGAGGGGTACTCCTCGTAATCGACAATGTACTCGTCTATCATCGGCGTGGCGCTGGTGGCTGTGTCGCCGCGCGCGTTAAAGGTCCAGGCGCTGCCGAGGGTGTACGGCGAGTTCTCCCCGTCGGCGAGGGTCTCGCAGATGAGCCGGTAGTACCGCTCCTCGCGCCGGTAGTCCACCTGTCCGATGGTCTCGGCGAGCGAATGCGCCACAGCCGGTGACGCCATGAGCGGGTAGAAGGTCACCTGGTTCGCGCCGCTTTTGAGGATGTAGGAGAGGTCCTGGACGAGCATCTCCTCTGTCTGGCTGGGGAAGTTGAAGATCATGTCCACGTTGAGGCTGACGAAGCGGTCCGCCACGGCCAGGATGCGCTCCAGGGTCTCAAGGCCGGAGCCGTACTTGCCGTAGCGCTCCATCTGCTGGAGCAAGCCGTCGTTAAAACTCTGGACCCCTACGCTCAGGCGCTGCACGCGTCCCTCGAGCTTGTTCACTATCTTGCCGGTGAGATGGTTGGGGTTGGTCTCGCTCGAGACCTCCTGCAGCGGAAACAGCTCGCGCGCCAGGTCGATGGTCTCGCACAACTCGTCAATCATAATAGTGGGCGTGCCGCCTCCCACGTACAGCGAGGTAAAGCGGTAGCCCATCTCCTTGAGCATGAGCATCTCACGGCGGAGGTTCTTAAAGTACGGCACCGCCCGCTCCTCGGAGAAGGGATAGCGGTTAAACGAGCAATACGGGCAGAGCCGCTCGCAAAAGGGCACATGAGCATAGAGCATGTAGTCCTGCTGGGGATGAGGCCCGGGCAACTTGGTCTTCTCCGTGGCCTTGAGTCCCAGGTAGCGGTGGTTGAGCAACCGCAGCATCCGGGACTGTATGCGTTCTGAGAGCATGAGGCTCCTTCACCAATCCGTCTTTGGCCGTGTGTGGAGCCTCCTTGCATCCGACACGCACCCGTCTTATAAACCGCAAACCCCCACGCCGTGGCGGCCCAAACAGCGTTGGGCGCCGCCGATACGCAAGCCGAAGCGCAAGGACGGCGGTTCCCTCTGCTATACTGTCCTTCTCAAGAGCATTTCTAAGTGCATCTACTCTAGCATATAAGGGACAAATATGGGCACTACAGTAAACAATTTGTGGAAGGGGGGCGCGCCCGCCGAATCTGACGGCCTCATCCCCGTAACGGCGCCTGCCGCACGCGCCCGTCTCGCGCGGATCACCCACATCTACACCGACCTCGACGGCACGCTGCTCGCCCCCGGCGGCCGGTTGCTCACCAACCATGCCGGTGAGTCGTCCACCGCGCTGGCTGAGGCCCTCGTCGCCCTCAAGCGCGCCGGCGTGGAGGTAATCCTCGTCACCGGACGCAACGGCGTCCAGGGCCAGGAGTTCCTGCGTATGCTCAACCTCAATACCTTCATCGGCGAGCTCGGCTGCCTCGTGCTTGAGGGCTTTGGCGCCACCGCCCGTACTACCTATGAGCTGGGAGATTGGGCAGATGTGGTGCTCGCCCCCGGCCTCGCCCCCGGCGAGCTGCCCGCGGAGGTGACCCCGTATCAGCTTATCGAGGAGAGCGGGGTGGTCGGCCGGTTGCTGGCCGCCTTCCCCGGTCGGCTCGAGCCGCATCGCCCCTACCCCGGCAGGCGCATGGTAACGCACGCTTTCCGGGGTTTTGTGGATGCTGAGCGCGCGCAGGAGCTTTTGGCAAACGAGCGCCTCCCCCTGCGGCTCTCGGACAACGGGCAGATTCATCCGCAGGCACATACGCTGGTCGATTGCCCCGAGATACACATCTACCACCTGGTGCCCCGCGGCGCCTCCAAGGCGCGGGCCGTCGCGGCAGACATCGCGCGGCGCGGCCTTGCCCCCGAGCAGACGCTTGCCATCGGCGACGCGGCGGCGGACATGGAGATGGGTGAGCACACAGGCTCCCTGGTTGTGGTTGCCAACGCCCTACGCTCAGACGCGGTGTGCGCCGTCCTGAGCGCGCGCCCCGCCTGCGCCGCCGCGCCCCTGTGCACCGAGGCCCCCACCGCCGACGGCTGGGTAGAATTCGCCCACGCTTTACTCGCCGCGCGGTAGCACGACACACGGCCGTGTCACGAGGACGCTGCGCGTCCCGCGGGTTGAGTAAGTCCGGTCGCTATCGCGCCCGATTGGACCCCGGCATAAAGCCGGGGTGACGAACGGAATAGTGCCGCAAGAAGGCTGCGCATCCCGTGGTGTATAGCGTACCCGGCGGCCTCCGCCGCCGGTTGGACCCCGGCATAAAGCCGGGGTGACGGACGAAGTCGTGTCACGAGGACGCTGCGCGTCCCGCGGTGTTGAGTAAGTCCGGTCGCTATCGCACCCGGTTGGACCCCGGCATAAAGCCGGGGTGACAAACGAAAAAGAACACGGCGCGCCCATTTTCCGCCCGTCCTCCGGACGTTGCCCTTCCCTTTGCCCGTCATTCTGGGCTTGTCCCAGAATCCAGTCGCGAGCGATAGCGAGCGACGCTTAGAGAGCGCGACAGCGCGACACACTACTGCTGACGCGCGGGTCTTCCACTCGTCATTCCGGCTTTATGCCGGAATCCAGTCGACCGCGATAGCGGGCGACGCGCCAAGAGCGCGCAGCGCGACACACTACTCTGCCCAGTTACCCCGCCGGCTTAAAGTACGGCACATACTCAATAGCCGTCTCCTGCGGGAACAGCAGCGCGTGCAAATCAACAAAATAGTCGTCGGTCATGCTGGCGAGGTAGTCCACAACGATCTGGTCGGGCGCCTCCTCGCGATAGCGGGGCCGCCCGTCGCGATACAGCTTGCGCAATCGCTCAACAAAGGCGATGTGATGCCTGAAGATATACGAGCGCTCATCGCCCGCCAGCAGATCGCTGCGTAGCCGCTCATACAACCGCCCGAACATTGCCTCAACCAAGTCCGTGCTCGTGCGGTTTATCCGCTCGTTGTCGTAGATGAGCTGGTAGTTCTCCTTCTTGATACCGGCAAGCGCCGCAAAGGCCTTCTCGCTGAACAGCAGGTGGTCCTTGCCGTAGCTGTTCTCGATGAGGTCCACCGTGAGGTTGTTGATAATCTCGGCGTTGTGCACGCCCACGTCCGTTATCTCATAGGAGGGGAGGCGGTCGCGCTCGGCTGTGCGCTCGGCGTCCTGGCGGTCCTTGCCCACGTAGGCGATCATGTCGCTGATGCGCACGATGCAACCCTCAAGGGTCGAGGGCACCAGGCCCTGTATCGACACGTCATGCTGGTAGCAGCGCTCAATCAGCCCGTCGAACTCCTCAAAATCCGCAAGCGCCTGGGGCCGGTATTCCTGCTGCTCAAACTCCCCGTTGTGGCACAGAATGCCGCTGAGCGTCTGGATGCTGAGGTTGTGCCGAAAGATGCCGTCGAGCACGCGCACGCTGTGAACGTTGTGGTCAAAGAACCGCCCCGTATGCGCATGGTACAGCGCGCTGAGAAAGCGCTCGCCCGCGTGCCCAAAGGGCGTGTGACCGATGTCGTGACCCAGCGCGATGGCCTCGATAAGGTCGGTGTTGAGGCCGAGCACTGCGCCGATGCTGCGTGCAATGCGCGAGACGAGCTGCACGTGTAACGAGCGGCGCGTGAGGTCATCGTTCTTGAACAGCGAGAACACCTGCGTCTTGTCCGACAGACGGTTGTAATACGGCGAGTGCAGCACCTTCTCTGCGTCCCGCACAAAAGCAGGCCGCCACAACGTTGCCACATCGCGCGCCGCGTTGCGTCTGAGCGCCGCATCATCGTCCGTGCGATACTCATTGCGCCAGGCAGGGTCGGCGCGATCGTACTCAATCCGCCGAGCCACTTCATCTGCAAGTTTCCGATACACCATAAGCGACCTCGTTGTCATTCCCGCATGACCCCTTTTGTCATCCCCGGGCTTGTCCGGGAATCTTTGGCTGCGTCAGCAGCTATCTCCGCATCAAAAGCGCGCATAGCACGCGACACACGATTGCAGCGCGCCCCATGTCGTAGGAGTTGTTCCTGCGTATCTTTATATATATCATATTCCCGGGGTTGCTGAGCACCGGGTTCGTCGGGAATCATACTGGTCTCACGGGCTCATATGTCTTTTTGGGCGCGCTCACGGTCTACAGGCTCCACTGGCGAGCACGTTGACTAATCGCCCCGTAGCCCTTCATCAGCATCACGTACAATTACCTGGGGCGACACGGGGTCTGCCCACGGTGTTTGCAAGTAAAACGAACGCGAGCGTTCATGGGAATCAGGAGGTACGTATGCGTGGTTACGGTATGTTCAGTGTGAATAATCCCGGTTGGTTGGAGAAGGAGCGGCCCGCTTGCGGGGCGTATGACGCTATCGTTACGCCGACGATTGTGGCGCCTTGCAGCTCGGACACTCACTCGATGCACGGCGGCTCGGGTCCCAAGGAGAACATGATTTTGGGGCACGAGGCGGTTGGTACGGTGGTTGAGGTCGGCGCGGAGGTCACGCGGTTTAAGGTGGGCGACTTTGTAGTGGTGCCCTGCGTGACCCCCAACTGGCTTGAGCTGGGCATTCAGCATGGCAAGAGCTTCTCGCACGACGGGCGGCCTTTTGGGAGCTTTAAGTTCATCAACACCGAGGACGGCGTTATGGCGGAGTTCTTCCACGTCATCCACGCCGACGCCAATCTCACCCATCTGCTTGAGGGCGTCACCCCCGAGCAGGCGCTTATGACCGTAGACATGATGTCGACCGGTTTTTATGGTGTTGAGATGGCCGACGTGCAGTTTGGCGACACCGTTGTGGTCATCGGCATCGGGCCGGTGGGCCTGATGGCGGTTGGCGGCGCGGCCCTGCGCGGCGCGGGACGCATCATCGGCATCGGCACGCGTCCCAACTGCGTGAAGATTGCCCGCGAATACGGCGCGACCGACATCGTGAGCTACAAGGAAGGCGACATCGTTGAGCAGGTGCTGGAGCTCACGAGCGGCGGCGCGGACCGCGTTATCATCGCTGGCGGCAACAAGGACACCTTTGCCCAGGCCATTGCGATGACCCGCGAGATGGGCAACATCGCCTCCATCAACTACTATGACGCGCGCGACACGCTGAGCTTCCCCGCACTGGCGTGGGGCCTCGGTATGGCGAACAAGGACATCCGCTCCGGCTTCTGCCCCGGCGGCGCGCTGCGTATCCAGAAGCTCATGGAGATTATCAAGTATCGTGGTTTTGACGCCGCCAAGATCATTTCGCACACCTTCCATGGCTTTGACGCGATGGAGGACGCCTTTAAGCTCATGGACGCGAAGACCCCCGACCTCATCAAGCCGATTGTCTATATTGACGATCTGTAGGAGGTAAGGCGAGGCGGCGTTGTGTGCGTCGCGTGGCGCTATCGTGTGTCGCGTGCTGCGCACGCTCTCTATGCGTCGCCCGCT
>JAITEK010000143.1 GCA_031282085.1 Coriobacteriales bacterium | reverse complement strand
ACGCGCGGGTCGGCGGTGTAGACGCCGTCTACATCGGTATATATCTCGCAGACCTCCGCGCCGATGCCCGCGGCGAGTGCCACAGCAGTTGTGTCGGAGCCACCGCGCCCCAGCGTTGTGATGTCGCCGTCGGTCGTAATGCCCTGAAAACCGGCCACAATAACAATCTTGCCGGCGTCGAGCTCACGTTTTATGCGCTCCGCCTTGATCTCCGCAATCTTCGCCTTGTTGAATACCGTGGTGGTGAGGATGCCCGCCTGACGCCCCGTCATGCTCACAGCCTGCACGCCCAGCGCCTCTATCGCCATGGCGACGATGGACATACTCACCTGCTCACCAGTCGCAAGCAGCTGGTCGAGCTCGCGCGCCGACGGGTTGGTGTTCACGCTGCGGGCGAGTTTGAGCAAATCGTCGGTCGACTTTCCCATGGCGCTCACAACGGCAACCACCTGGTCACCCTCCTCGTGGCAGGCGACGAGCCGCCGCGCGACGTCTTTTATGCGCTCGGGATTCGCCACCGAGGTGCCGCCGAACTTGGCGACGATACATGCCATAGCTGTCTGTCCCTCCAAAGGCCCTGTGCCGTTAAATCATCAAACCTCACAAGTTTACACGATTTGCGCTACCCCGGTGCGCCTTCAAAGTTGAGGTTTTTGGTGATGGCGGGGGCAGGGGCGTTGTTCAGGAGGGCAGCGATGTTTGCGTGGGCCGCCGCCAACGCGTCAGCATACAGTTCATCAAAACTGGCCTGCGAAGCTACCTTGGTGAAGGGGTTGAGCCACGTACTGTGCTCGCGGTTGTCAAAGTCGCAGCTGTCGCCCACGTCCGCCCGCGGCGAGAGGGCCTGGGCGAGGCTGTGCCGCGCAAAGCGGCGCTCAGCAACGCCGATGAGAGAGCGCTTGATGCCACGGGGCGAGTAAAGCGCGCTGATGGTCAACCGCATATCGTACACGCCACGCGAGAAGGCATCGGCGGGCAGGTCGGCGGCATAAACCTCGTGGGCAAGTGCCTGATAGGCCGCATCGAGCAAAGTGAGCGTCTCATCGCGCAGCTTCAACACCTCAGAGGGGTAATCGTAGCTGCGGATGCTCTCGCCCCGGCGGCGGTGTACGAGCATCGCGTCAAAATCCGCCTCGATCTGCGCGTGTACCACGGAGCCGTCACGGCGGTCGAGGCCTCTTGCCCCCGCGTCGCAGATGGCGTATTGCTGGGCGTAGACAAAGGGGTGTACGGTGCTATCGAGCGTGAAGTGGCAGACAAAGCCAAGGAAGTAGGCCAAAAGCAGGCTGCCGGCCGGCTCGGGGCAGCTTGCGGCGAGCCGCCGGAAGGCCTCGATGGTCTCGCTGACCCCCTCTTTGTGCATGAGCGAGCCAAAGTGCTTGCTGGCCTTAAGGCGCGGCGTCCGCAGGGCGAAGAAGAAGGGGTCGGGGCCTTGGTTACCGAGCAAGAAGGCGCGGCGCAGCTCCTCGGCAAGCTCTTTGTTGGCGGAGCCGACGACGAGGACAGAGGCGTGGCCGCCCTGTTCCAGCACGTCGCTGCCAAAGTAGTTGTGGGTAAGTAAAGCCGGCATCGTCATCTCCTTCAATCCCCTCTCGCATATTTTACCGTTTTGTGCGCTTTGTTGTTCCACTCTTTACCGGAATCGTTTATCGTGGAGGGAAACAGAATGGAGGGGCCTTATGGCTGGTAACCGGATGGATAAGCGGGAACGAAGCTGGGTGCTTTATGACGTGGGTAATTCTGCGTTTTTCATGTTTGCAACAACGGTCGCTCCCATTTATTACGGCTCACTGGCCGTCGGTTCAACAGTGGTGGGCTGGGGCTTTACCGAGACCGTAGCTGCGCTCATCGTCGCATTGCTCATGCCCCTGCTCGGCTCACTGGCAGACTATCCCAAGAACAAGAAGAAGTTTTTCATCGGAGCGGTGGGCACCGGCGCGGTGGCCTTTGCCGCTCTCGGCTTGCCCACTACACCGCTGCCCTTCCTCATCATCTACGTGGTCGCAGCCGTGGGCCTCAACTCGTCTTTGGTGTTCTACGACGCCTTCCTTGTCGACGCGACCAAGACGGAGAACTACGACTCGCTTTCTACCAAAGGTTATGCCTGGGGCTACATCGGCTCGCTCATTCCCTTCGGCTGCTGCATAGCCATCATGTACGGAGGCAGCATCATAGGCATCGACCTGGCGACCGGCACACGGATAGGTTTTGTCGTTACGGCCATCTGGTGGGCGCTGTTTGCCATCCCGCTCATCCGCAACGTGCACCAAACACACTTTAAGCCCAAGGTGGCAAACCCCCTCAAAAAGTCCTTTATCGGTCTGGGGCACACCGTAAAAACCATCGTGAAGGATAGGAGGATGCTGTTGTTCATCATCGCGTTTTTCTGTTACATCGACGGCGTACATACCATCATCAGGATGGCGACGGCCTTTGGCACCGACCTCGGTATCGACTCCATGCAACTTATCCTGGCGCTGATTGCCACTCAGGTAATCGCCTTCCCCTCGGCGCTGGTTTTCGGCATGCTCGCCCGCAAGGCAGGCACGCGCAAGATGCTCATCGTGGGTGTTATCGCCTACGCCCTCATCACGCTGTACGCGGCCTTCTTCCTCAAGAGCGCCGCCGAGTTTTGGAT
>JAITEK010000157.1 GCA_031282085.1 Coriobacteriales bacterium | reverse complement strand
ACAAGCGGCGAGAGGAACAAGGCAGCCTTCGCCTCAAAATACTCCTCCATGCTCCCGTGGAAGTCGAGATGATCCTGGCTGAGGTTGGTAAAGGCCGCCGCCGCAAACGAGACGCCGGCGATGCGCTGTAGTGCGATGGCGTGGCTTGAGGCCTCCATGCAGACATGGCTTATGCCCTCGTCGCGCATCCGCGCGAGCAGGCGTTGCAGGTCGAGGCTCTCCGGCGTCGTGAACTTTGAGGGCAGGCGCGAGGAGCCCACGCGCGTCTCGACCGTGCCGATGAGGCCCGTCTGCCCCAGCGCCCCCTCAACATCCTGCACGCCGCAGCGGGCAAGTGCGACGCGGCAGATCCAATCGATGAGATAGGTGGTGGTGGTCTTGCCGTTTGTGCCGGTAACGGCCGTAACGGTGAGACTGGCCGAGGGGTTGTTGAAGAAGTCCCGGGAAATGAGCGCAAGCGCCAGACGGGCGTTGCCAAAGCGTATCTGCGGCAGCTCGACGGGCACCGGGTGCTCCACGACGAGGGCAACGGCGCCCCGGGCGGCGGCATCGGCGGCGAAGTCGTGCCCATCCACACGGGTGCCCGGCACGCAGAAGAACAAGTCGCCTGGCTGGACGGCGTCGGAGCGGTAGGCAAGGCCCGTTATCGGCAGCAGGCGTAGCGCAGCTACGTCGGGGACGGCGGGAGCGTCGGGGGCAGCAGAGGTAGCGGCGCCGACGCCAGGAGCAGCGGGAGCAGACACAACGGCGCCCGCCGCAGCAGGCGCAGCAGGCGCAACAGGCGAGACTATGCGTTTGTCGAGGTCGGCAACAAGACTGCCGAGCTGTTTGGTGCCCATATGATCCATTCTCCTACTCCCCACCAGCCGATGCGCTCTGCGCGGCCGCCGAGGGTTCCGCTGTGGAAGACGTCTCCTGCGCGACCGCCGAGGGCGGCTCTATCATGTAACGGTTCGCGGCGAACCGCATGATGGAGGCGAACAGCGGGCCGGTCGGTGCGTTTCCCTCCGCGCCTATCGGGTTATCCATCGACGTGATACATACAAGTTTGCTCTCGGAGGCGCTCAAGAATCCTACAAACGACACGATGTAGTTGTCGGGCAGATAGCCGCCATCCGGCGACGCCTTCTGAGCGGTTCCTGTCTTGCCCGCCACGGAGTAGCCTTCTACCCTGGCGCCGTGACCAGTACCGTCGGTCACCACCGACTCAAGCATACTCGTGAGGCTACGGGCGGTATCGGGACGCATGACCTGCTCGGCCGTATCCGCAAACGACACGCGCTCCAATGCCTGGGGCCGGTCGATGAGGAAGTGTGGCTGATACTTTATACCATTATTGGCCACAGCGCCATAGAAGCTCGCCATCTGGAGGGAAGAAACCGACACACCCTGCCCAAAGGAGATGTTCGCCGCCTGGATGTCGGACCACTCGTTCCAGTCGGCGAGGATGCCGATCCCCTCACCGGGGAAGTCAACACGCGTCGGCAGCCCTATCCCAAAGCGGCTGAGGTAGCTGGCGTAGGTCTCGTCGCTTATCCGGTCCTTCGCAAGGCTGATGCCCACGTTGCTCGACTCGGAGATGATGGTGCGGAAGCTCATAGTCATGTCGCCGCGCGGATGGGAATCGCTTATCGCGTAGTCGGAGAGACGACGCACGGCTGGCACGCTTATCTCCTCCTCGGGTTCCATCGCGCGCTCCTCCAGCACCGCCGCGGCCGTCAACGGCTTGAAGATCGACCCCGGCTCGTAGTTATAGCACAGCGCCTTGAGGGTCGTCGCCCCCTTCTCCACCGCTTCTGTGCTCAGATTCTCGCGGTCGAGTAAGGGCAGCGATGCGGTCGCGTATATCTCGCCGGTCGCCCCGTCGAGCACCAGCGCATTGCCGTTCTCGGTCTCGCGCTCAACACCCATATGCGCAAGCTCGGACTCAAGGTGCTGTTGCAGGTCGATGTCCACGGATATGATGATGTCCTGCCCATCGACAGGCGCTACCTCCTCGCGCTCCGATCCGGGGATGGGCTGGCCGCTGAGGGGGCGGCCTTCGCTTTGCAGCGAATACTCGGTGAGCAGCTTGCCGTCGGTGCCGCGCAGGACGCTGTCGTAGAGCTGCTCCAGGCCGAAGAGGCCCTTGTTATCCACGTCGACCATGCCGATGATCTGCGCGCCGATGGAGCCGTAGGGGTAGACGCGCTTGGTGTCGCTGAGGTAGTCGATGCCCACAAGTGGCGTATCGGGGACCTTGGCCTCCTTGTCCACGCGGCGGGCCTCCGTCGTGAGGCGCTCCTGTATGTCCCGGTCACGCTGCTGGAGCTTCTCCGCCAGCTCCTTATCGGCCTTCTGGATGATGTAGACAAAGGTCGTGTCCTCGGTGAGCTTCTGGTAGTAGTCATCGCTTTTGCCGCCGAGCACCTCCGCGAGTATGTCAGCGGTCTCGCGGGGGTTTGCCACCTTCTGGGGGTTTGCGTATATCGTAGTCGCGTCCACGCTCATGGCGAGCACGTTGCCGTTGCGGTCGTAGATGGTGCCACGCTTGGCGGAGATAACGACTTCGCTTGTCCGCTGCGCTTTTGCCTCCGCACGCAGGTCATTGGCCGCAAACACCTGCAGGTGCACGAGCTGCACTACCAGGATCAGGGCAACGGCGCAAAAGCCCAGGAATATCTTGAGATCGCGATTTGAGCCGCGCACCCTGCCGTCGGGCCCAAGCGAAGCTGCCCGTGGAGCTTCGGTCTTGCCCGGCGCGCCTGTCCGAGCAGCGCTCTTGCGCGACGCCGAAGGGCCAGACGGGTTAGACGGGCCAGAAGTCGCCTTGCGCGACGGGCCGGGCCGTGCAGAGCGTCGCTGTGGGTTCCGCCTGTCCATGTGATTCTATTCCCCGGCGGGGATTCGTAGGTACTCCACCCGCGGGTCGGGAGCCATGCCAAGCCTGCTGGCCGCCGCTTCCTGTATGGATGTGGGACTTGTGGCGAGGGCGTACTGCACCTCCAGGTGTGCGCCATCCGCGCGCGCAACCTCTGTCTCACGCGCAAGCTGCTCCGAGGCCGCAGTGAGCCTCATCGTGGCGTCCGAGAGGTTGACGCGCATGACCCAGACAGCGCCTATCAGGAACACCATCACGATTCCCGTGACGAACAGGGCGCGCCAAAGGGGCGCGAGCGCGGGCTGTACCGCGGTCCCTGTGCCCGGCAGGACCCTGAGAGGAGGACGCTGGGGCTGATACCCCGGCCGTCCCCGCTCGGGGAGCTGCCGCGCTGGTTGCTGATATGCAAGTGCCTGTGCCATAGTCCTACTTCGTTTCCGGCGGGGCTTAACACCGCCACTGATTCGTTTTGGCAGGTAGCAAAGCCTTGCTTCTACCCAGCCTGGTTCCTTTTTATCGCCACACGCAACTTCGCGCTTTTGGCACGCGGGTTACGCTCGATCTCCACTTCGCTCGCACGAAGGGGCTTTCTCGTTATACGCTCGAGTATCGGCTCATGCCCGCAGACGCACACCGGCGCCTCCGGCGGACAGATACACCCTCGCGCCGCCTCAGCAAAGGTCTCCTTGACGATGCGATCCTCCAGCGAGTGATAGCTGATAACCGCGATACGTCCCGCAGGGTTCAGCCAACGCAGGGCTGCCTCCAGGCCGCTTCGCAGCACATCCATCTCCCCATTCACCGCGATACGCAGCGCCTGGAAGGTCCGTTTGGCGGGGTTGCCTCCCGCTCTGCGCGCAGACGCCGGTATGGCGGCCTTCACCAACTCCACAAGTTCCGTTGTCTGCGTGAGGGGTTGCCGCTCGCGCGCTTTCACGATGAAGCTCGCGATACGGGCCGCCCAACGCTCCTCGCCGTACTCTCGGAGAATCCGGGCGAGATCTGCTTCATTTCTGGTGTTGAGGATCTCTGCTGCGGTTAGGGTTTGATTACCCGGATCCATCCGCATATCAAGGGGGGCTTCCCGTGCGTAGGAGAAGCCCCGCTGGGGAAAGTCGAGCTGAGGCGATGAGACGCCCAGGTCGAACAAAAAACCGTCTACGCCGGGGACCTCGGCCTCAACGAGCAATTCGTCAAGATTGCCAAAGTTCCCCTGGAGCAAGACGAGACGCGGCGTGCGGGGCGTGTGCGACGCACGGAACTTCTCGTCAAAACGCTCCGTCGCAACCTCAAGAGCCACCGAGTCCTGGTCGATACCGATAAGCGTACCGTTTGGCTCAAGGTCACAGGCCAGCTCAAGCGCGTGGCCTGCCCCACCGAGCGTGCAATCACAGTAGGTCTCGCCTGGCTTGAGCGCCAACGCCTCCCTGCATTCAGGGAGCATGACGGGTGTATGCCGATATTCTGCTGTCAACAGATACCACCTCTGCCTTAGGGAAGGTCGAATATCTCAACGTGCTGCGTCTCGGTGTAGAAGGTGTCGCTCTGCTCAAGGATGCTGGGGTTCCATATCTCGATATGGTTGCCCGCGCCGATGACCACGACCGACTTCTCCAAAGACGCGTACCTGCGAAGATCATGCGGGATGAGTATCCGCCCCGCCGAGTCGCAGCTGATGTCTTCCTTCTTCCCGTACAGAACTCGCGCGAGATGGCTATGCGACGCGCTGTTCGCCTGAAAACCGCCCTTGCTCTCGATAACCGCCTCAACCCACGCCTCGTATGCGTCGTTTGAGTAGATCCAAAGCGAAGGGAACGCCTTGTCAGGTGACGGCAAGATCACGAGATCATCAGGAAGTATCCTGCGATGTTTGGCGGGAAGGGAGACTCGCCCCTTCGCATCCATCGGATGCGCGGCACTACCGCCGAGAATACTCATGCCGCCCTCCTTAGTGTGTTTAATACTTCCTGATTCTCTTGTGTATTGGTACTGTATCCCACTTTTTGACACATAGCAATGATTTTTGGAAAATTTTTGAGATTTTTACTGGTAAATGGCGGTGTTTTTGGTGGGAAAAATTTAGCAGTCTTAGCTTACTTTTTGGGATTTTGCGGGAATCCTGAGCGGAAAACCACTCTATGTTGTGCTCGGGTTTTGAGGCTCTGCTATATAGGGGCTATGGGCGAGAAGTTACAGGCGGGCGCGGGGGTGACAGGAGAGGTATTCCTCTTTGAGATGGGTTCGGTCAACGTGGGTGTAGATCTGGGTGGTGGCTATGTCGGCGTGACCGAGCAACTCCTGTATCGTACGGAGGTCGGCGCCGCCCTCAAGCAGATGCGTGGCAAAGCTGTGTCGTAAGGTATGCGGATGCAGCCTCTCAACATCAACTTGGGCGCCATAATGCTCAACGATGCCGAATATCCCCTGCCGCGTGATGCGCCGCCCGCGCGCGTTGAGGAAGACAGCCCTGCCGTCGGGCGGGGCACTCACACGCCTGGGGTGGAGAAGCGCACGCGCTGTTGTGAGGTAGTCCGCCAATGCGCGAAGGGCCGTGCCGCCGAGAGGGACGACGCGCTCCTTGCTCCCCTTGCCTGTTACCCGCAGGAGTCCCTCGTCGAGCAGGACGGCCGTCCGATCGAGGCCGACGGCCTCGGAGACCCGCAGACCACAGCCGTAGAACACCTCAAGCAGCGCCTTGTCGCGCGCGCCAGCGGGGGTGGGTGGGAAGCTCTGGTCGAGCAGGCTGGCTACCTGCTCGATGCTGAGCGTCTGCGGGAGCGTGGCAGGTACGCGAGGGAGCTTAAGCGTGGCCGTGGGGTCGCTGGTGGCAAGCCCCTCGCGCACGCAGAAGCGGTGGAAGGTCTTGAGCGACGAGACGAAGCGCTTGAGCGACGCGGGGGCGGGGGGCGGGGGGACGTTGGGGGTTGCGGAGGTCGCGGCGGGGACGGCACTCGCGGAGGTCGCTGCGGGGGCGGCAGGGCCGAAGCCCTGCAACTCGGCGAGATAGCCCGTGATGAGTTCGCGGTCGATGCCGCTGACGTCGCTGACGCCCTGCTCGTCGAGCCGTGTGAGGTACCGTCTGAGATCGCGCCCGTAGGACTCTACCGTCAGCGGGGATGCACCCTTCTCGACAGCGAGATACGACAGGAACTCGTCAAGCGCCTTCAGAGAGGGAGGGACTGGCAGCGGGCGGGGCCGTGGGCGGGGCATGGAGACGCTCACCTTTCACGCGTCGGACCGTTCGACAAGCATACGGGCGGCAAACAGCCCGGCGGCGAAGGCAGCGGAGAAGAACGCGGGGTCGCCGTCGCGCGTGCGCCCCATCGTGGTGACGTGCACGCCGCGCAGGTCGGTGGTCTTCTGTTCGATGGGGACATGTACGAGCCCGTGGCGTTCAAGGATACCCGCTTCCTCAAGCTGCCGCTCAACCTGCGCCAACTGCTCAGCAGGCAGGTCGCTCGGCAGAGGGATGATGGCCTGGGTAAGGCAGGCGCGACCCAGGGTGGTAAGCGTATGGTGGCTCACACCCTGATGGCGCGTGCGCTCGTCGGCAAACGACAGGCGCAGCGGGGCTATCGGCACGCCGTCAAGGGCAGCGGCCGCATTGAGGGCCTGGGCCTGGGCAAGGCCGCCGTGGCCAAAACGCGTCGCGGTGCCGACGATGCCCGGCCCCTGCGCACAGATAATCACATCGGCCTTATAGACCACGCGCGCCGCGAGCAGGCCTGAATACAGATTGACCGCCTCCGCGTCGCCGCCGAGCGCCTGCCCACAGGTCACGCAGGCGTCGATGAGGCCCACCTGTCGCGTCTGCGCCAGCAGATCCGAGAGCGGGGCGAGCAACGCGGCCTCGTCGGTCATGCAATAGACGACGCGCGCCTCGGGCCTTGTCTGCTTTACCGCCGTCGCCACCAGAGGGACCTGGCTGTGCAGCTCACAGCAGACCACGGGGACGCCTCTGAGCGAATCCGCCTGCGCCAGGGCCTCATGGTGCGGCGAGGCGGGCTCCTCTATGGAGAGTACCTCGTGCTGAAAGGGGGTGTAGCGTAGCTTCATGATGTGGCCGGCCTCAAGGCCGCCAGCGCCATCGTCAAAGGCCGCTGTTGCGTTGGCGGTTGAGCGGTTGAGGGCTGTGAGGTTCGCGACCACAAAACACACGCCACCGGTACCCAATTCCAGGTCGACCGCCGTTGTGTTGAGCAGGACCTCGTCACCCACCTCACACTCTGGGACCAAAGCCGCGTATCGCAGGGCGCGGCGGCGTTGGGGGGCGGGGGGGGCAGGGGCGGGCTCACCAGGTTTTTGTGCGACGTCCTGCTCGGCGCGCATGTCCTCCGTTAGATTCCGGGACAAGCCCGGAATGACGGACGGTTGTGGGATGACGGACGGTTGTGGGGGTTCGGTGGCCTTACTGCTGTCTGGGATGGCAGGCTGGGGTTGGGACTCGGTAGGCCCGCTGCTGTCCGGGATGATGGACGGGTATTCGACGGTGAGGCGCTGGGCGCCATGGTGTGTGTCAAAGGCTTCTGTTACCCGTGCAGTGACAAGGCGCATACGAACCTCCGGTAATCCTCAACCGACCTGTGGCCACGTCCTCACTCGTCGAGGGCTGCGGCGATCTCGTCGGTTATATCCATCGTGTGGTAGACGTTCTGTAGATCCTCAAGCTCCTCAAGGCGGTCGATGAGCCGCATGACCTTCTTGGCCTCGC
>JAITEK010000115.1 GCA_031282085.1 Coriobacteriales bacterium | reverse complement strand
GGATTCTCTCAGTCGCCATCCAGCAAACCTCCCAGTATGAGTTGCGCCTGCCCGGAGAACAGCGCGAATCCGAACATGACAAGGTTGAGGGTCAGCGCCCAGGACGCGATCTGGTAGGGCCGCGTGTCCTTGTAGCGCCGGTAGAAGCGCGAACGCTTCTGGTAAACATCGGTCGCCGCCAGCAAGAACCCGTGGAACAACCCGTAGGTCAGGTAGTCGAAGGTGAGCCCGTGCCAGACGCCCATCAGGGTCATGTTGAGGAGGTAGCCCGTGCAGGCGACGGTTTGCCGCGAACCGAGTAGTTGGTGCTTGAGCGCAAACCGGGTAAAGCGCATGAAGACGAAGTCGCGCAACCAAAATGACAGCGTCATGTGCCAACGGTTCCAGAAATCCTTGATGTCGCACGCCGCGAAAGGCGCCCTGAAGTTCGGCGGCGTGACGATGCCGAAGCAGCACCCGGCCCCTATGGCCATGAGCGAATAGCCCGCAAAATCGAAGAACAGATACAGCCCGTAGGCCCAGGCGTCCTTAATGGCCTCTGCGACCTCCAGGGGCCCAAAGCCGGAAGCGAGCGTTTCGGGCGTGTAGTTCAGCGACGCGACGGCGGAGAACACCAGCTTGTAGACGGCCCCCAGCAGCAGCAGCGTTATCCCCTTGGCGAGCAGACCAGCGTACTCCGCACGCGCAAAACGCCGGTTGGCGTCTTGTATGAAACGGCGGGAGCGGTCGATGGGCCCCGAGGTGAAGGGGGCAAAGAACAACAGGAAGTACAGGTAATCGAGGGGATTGAGGCGCTCAATGAGCCCGTCGCGTATCTCGATGAGCACCTGGAGCGCCTTGAAAGTGAGATAGGAGATGCCGATAAAGCCGAGGATGTTCTCGTCGAATAACCCCCCGAGTTTGCCGCAGACCAAAGGGGCTGCAACAGCAGCCAGGCTCAGGCGGTAGACCCAGAGGCGCCGCCTGCCTCCGCCTGGCCCTGTTTGGCGCCACTCGCGCAAAACAATCAGGGTAGTGCCGCTGGCGATGCCCAGGAAGAACAGGAGGGCCAGCAGCTCGGACAAACGCCCGCTGAACAGTAGCGCGATAAACAACAAAGACGCTACAAGACCGTAACGTCGTATCCGATGTCCGCTGAAGCCGAGGATGGCTGCGGGTATGACAGTGGCAACGAGAAGGAGGTAAAACGAAGGGCTGGTATAGAAATCTATCATCACGCGCTATCGAGTTAAATCTTAGACTAGCAAACGCGGCCGACGGCTCAACCGCTCGTACCCCCTCAGCATACCGCTGTTCCTGATGTTGATGTGTCCTTTGCGCAAACCGTTATCAGACTGCGAACAAAGTACGGCCACACAGCAAAAGCCTCACTCTGCCTGTGCGCCCAGCTGCTCGTAGGCTTCAGGGAAGCTGAGACCCTGCTCGCGGGCAATGCGAGCGACGTCGGCGTATTCGGGGCGACGCAGCTTAAGGCGCCCTTCGGGCGTCGCGACGAACGCCGTCTTGAAGGCGACCAGGCCACAGGGCATCTGCTCGGTTGCTATCTCGCGCGGGACGCAGAAGCGCTCAACATAGCTGCTTCTCACGCCCAGGCTGCCGGTCAGCCCTATGATGCGCTCGGCAAAGACCCGTCCCACACCCGCGCAGACAAGCACGCACAGCCGCACCGCCAAACGCCCCTTCTTCATGGTGATGGGCTCCTGCCACACATCGAGGGCGCCTGCGGCGAGCAACTCCTCGCAGGTGAACGCGAGCGCTTCGGGGCTGAGGTGGTCGATGTTCGTCTCAAGCAGCACGCAACCCTCAATGAGGGGGGACGGGGCAAGTGTCCCCTTTTGCCCGAAAAGCTCTTGAGGGTTCGACGTCTCTGTTCCAGAATGGGACACTTGCCCCGTCCCCCCCTGTCCCACTTGCCAATCCCAGCGTTGCCCGGCAAGCACGCGCACGACGTTGGGGGTTCCGGGGATGCTGCGGCTGCCGGCCCCGTAGCCCGAGGCGCACGGTGTTACGCAGGGCAACGGCTCCCAGGCGCTCACAAAGCAACGGGCAAGGGCGGCGCCGGTGGGGGTGGTCAACTCGCCAGTATGGGCGCCGGCATAGACCGGCAGCCCCTCGATGAGCCGCGCGGTCGCTGGAGCAGGCACGGGCAACTCCCCATGCGAGCAGACAAAGGTGCCCGAACCAAGGGCGAGGGGAGTGGCGTACACCGCCCGGGGAGCGAGCTTGTCCAGCAAAAAGCTGCTACAGCAGATGTCGATAAGCGAGTCGGCGGCTCCTACCTCGTGGAAGTGTACCTGCTCAACCGCGCAGCCATGGACGGCGGCCTCCGCCTCCGCGATGGCGCCGAAGGCCGCGAGCGCAAGGGACGCAGCCTCCCTGCCCAGAGTGCCATCGGCACCTGCCGCCTCGATGCAGGCGCGTATCTCATGCCAGTGGCGTACCGGCGCGTCGTGCTCCGTCACGGTTATGCCCGTCGCCTGGACGCCACCTTGCTGCACGTGCTGCCGTTCGATGCGCACGCCGGGTACGAGCGCCTCGCCGACGGCGCGCAACTCCTCAAAAGTCGCCAGCTCCAGCGCCTCACTCACCTCAAGCAGAGCGCCGAGTATCTTGTCGCCGGATGCACCGGTCGAGAAATCAAAATGCAGTATCACAGGCTCACATCCTTACACATCATGTGTCGTACCGTCTCGTGTGTTGCGCGCGACTGGGACAGGGGGACGGGGCAACTGTCCCACACGATGGGCGTTCTCGATGCAGCAACAGCCTCACCAGGTGGGACAGTTGCCCCGTCCCCCTGTCCCACAGCAACAGCCTCACTCACTCGACTCCGCGGGACGCGTAGCGCCCTCGTGACACGCAAACCGAGTGGGAGGTAGGTTTACGCGGTGCGCTATCACGCCCGCGCCGAAGCCGTTGTCGATGTTCACAACGCTCACCCCGCCTGCGCAGGAGTTGAGCATACCGAGCAGCGCGGCGATGCCGCCGAAGCTCGCGCCGTAGCCCACCGAGGTGGGGACCGCTATAACCGGCACGTCCACAAGCCCTGCAACGAGGGAGGGCAGGGCGCCCTCCATGCCCGCGACGGCGATGATAGCGTGCGCGTCGCGTAGCGTCTCTGTGTGGGCGAGCACGCGATGTACGCCCGAGATGCCCACGTCGGTGAGCAGGCATACCCTCGACCCCATGAGCCGTGCGGTCAGTGCGGCCTCCTGGGCCACCGGCAAGTCGCTGGTTCCGGCGCAGCAGACGACGACAAAGCCTGCACCGCCCGCGTCTGTGCCCGGGGCCTCGTCCGTGCCCGCACCGCCAAGCAGCGTGTCGGCCACTTCGTCGGTCACGCGCACAGTCTCAACCCTCCGATCGACAAAGAGCATCCCGCAGGACGGGATAAAACGTGCGTCCGGCAACACCAAGCGTACCGCTTCGGCCTGCTCGGCGCAGGCGCGGGTGCAGAGGACAACACCGTGACGCTCAACGAGCGCCTGCATGATGGAGGCGACCTGTGCGGGCGTCTTGCCCGCGCCGTAGACGACCTCGGGAAACCCGCAGCGATCCTCCCGGGCGAAGTCCAACTCCGCAAAGTCATACAATTCTGTGGGCTTCTCCAACGGTGCCTCCCTTGTTGTTACCTGTCGCGAACCATTCTACCGTATCCGAGAATACGCCTTCGCTGCCAAAACGGGTACAATGTATCGGGACATCCATACGATGAGTGGGGGACAGGAGCAATTGTGAACCAGATCGCGCCGGCGTCATCAACGAGCTATGCCTATCTTGGGCCTGAGGGGACCTACAGCCACGAGGCCGCGCGCGTCTTTGCGACGAATGCCGCGGGTACGCGGGATGCCGCGGACGCGCAGGACGCTTCCGCCGCCCGGCTCATCGAGTGCGCCACCATCACCGAGATATTCGACCTCGTGGACCGGGGGCGTACGCAGTTCGGCGTTGTGCCCATAGAAAACGCGCTTGAGGGCAGCGTGAATGAGACCCTCGACGCCTTTGCCTTCACCTCGGGCGCCCAGATACTCGGCGAGATCGTGGTCGACATCCACCACAACCTCATTGTCGCGCCGGGCGCAAAGCTGGCAGACGTCCGCACCATCGCCTCCCATCCGCAGGCGCTGGCACAGTCGCGGCGCTGGCTCCAGCAGAAACTCCCCGCCGCTCAGACGCTCGCCACCACCTCAACAGCTGAGGCGGTGCGCATGGCCGTTGCCGACCCGCAGCTTGCGGCCATCGGCACCGGGCTGGCCGCGGGGCTGTTTGGCGCTGAGATATACGCCGAACAGATAGAGGATCACTACGGCAACCAGACCCGCTTTGTGCTCATTGGCAGCAACCCGCTGCCCGCCCCGCGGGACACCGGCGGCTACAAGACCTCGCTCGCGCTGTTCATGAGGGAGGACCGCCCCGGCACGCTGCTCATGATTTTGGAGGAGTTCGCCTACGCGGGGCTGAACCTCACCAAGATACAGTCGCGGCCGACCAAGCGCGCGCTCGGGGACTATATGTTCTGGATAGACATCGAGGGCCACACCAACGACATCCACGTCAAGACCGCGCTTGATTGCCTGCGCCTCAAGCTGCGTGAGGTAAAGACCCTCGGCTCCTACCCCGCCGCCACCGAATAAACCAGGCCACAAGCGCGCAACGCGACACGCGGCCCCGGCTGGCGCCCCCTCCCGTCATTCTGGGCTTGTCCCAGAATCCACCCGCGCCCCGTGTGTCGCGTGCTTCGCACGCTCTTTGTGCGTCGCCCGCTACCGCGGTCGACTGGACCCTGGCATAAAACCAGGGTGACGAACTGTCCGTCATTCTGGGCTTGTCCCAGAATCCAGTCGCGCGAGATAGCGGGCGACGCGTAAAGGCGCGCAACGCGACACGCGGCCCCGGCTGCGTTAGAATGGGCTTGAAGTAAAATGCGAGAGAGGGTCTTGCCAGAGGGCTGGCAGACATATCGAAAGGAGATCTACCATGGCCGATTTTGCATCCTCAAAGACCAAGGCGAACCTCGAGGCGGCGTTCTCGGGGGAATCGCAGGCGACTAACAAGTACACCTACTATTCCGATAAGGCCCGCAAGGAGGGTTACCAGCAGATCGGTGACATCTTTGCGGAGACGGCGGGCAACGAGCGCCAGCACGCGAAAATATGGTTCCAGATCCTCCACAGCGACGGCAAGGTCCGTGGTGCTGTGCCGGGTACGTTGGAGAACCTCGCGGACGCCGCGGCCGGTGAGAACTACGAGTGGACCGACATGTACGCGACCTTTGCCAAAGAGGCCCGCGAGGAGGGCTTTGATGAGATCGCCGAGCTGTTCGACGCTGTCGGCGCCATCGAGAAGGACCACGAGGAGCGTTACCGCAAGCTCATCGCGCGCCTGGAGGCCGGCGAGGTCTTCAAGCGCGACAAGATCTATGCCTGGAAGTGCCTCAAGTGCGGACACGTCCACTTCGGCGAGGAGCCGCCCGCCTGCTGCCCCGCCTGCGGACACCCCAAAGGCTACTTCGAGCTGCGCTCCGAGAACTACTGAATCGTGTCGCGAAAACGACTGGCGCCGTTTCGCGGTGTTTTGTGAGTCCAGTCGCTGGCGCCGCCGGATGGATTCCGGGACAAGCCTGGAATGGCGGAGAGAATCTCGTAGCACGGGCACCGTTTTTCGGGCAGCCCGTGTTACGAAGTTTCCAATCTGTCACACACTCCAACCATTTGCCCGCTGCCTGCGCCGCTTACCGAGCGACTGTCAGCGAACCGTAAAAATCTCGTATCTAATGGTGATTATGTACCGTGGACTTTTTTGGGTCCCCAACAGTATGCTGGTCTATGAAAGCAGTTGTCTGTCCGGCGGGCGTCGGACACCGGAGGAGGTATGTGTATGACAACAAAAGAGAGCTGTACCGACAGGTTCGACGCGATGCTTGAGACTCGCGGCGTTACGCGTCGGCGGTTCCTGGAGTTCTGTGGTGCCATTGCGGTATCACTGGGACTCTCCGAGGCGATGGTTCCCTCTATCCGCGAGGCGCTTGCGGAAAGCGTCATCGGCAAGACGGAAGGCGCACTCACACCGGTCATCTGGCTTGAGCTCGCGTCGTGCACGGGTTGTACGGAGTCACTCGCGTCGGCGGAGACTCCCGATGTCGCGACCATCGTATTGGAGCTGCTCTCGCTCAACTACGCTGAGACCCTGTCCGCCGGCGCCGGTTTCTCGCTGGAGGAGGCCAAGGAACAGACCATCGAGGCCGGTGGTTACCTCATGGTCGTAGAGGGCGCCCTCATGGAAGGTTGGGAGGGCAACGCGCTGAAGATCGCCAACGAGAAGGCGATCGACATCGTCCGCCATACCGCCTCAAAGGCGGCAGCCATCGTCTGTGCCGGTTCCTGCGCCGTAGACGGCGGCTGGCAGGCAGCGGTGCCCAATCCCGGTGGGGCCATCGGTATACAGCCCTTCCTGGAACGGTCGCTGGCCGACGGCAGCTTTACCTACGAGCCCAACCCCGGTGGATTGCCGCCCATCGTCAACGTCCCCACCTGCCCGTCCAACCCGGAGCACATCATCGCGGTATTGGTGGACGTACTGCTCGTGGGCAAGCTCCCCGAGCTCAATCACCTGGGCGTGCCTTCGTTGATGTTCGACCAGTACATCCACGACAACTGCCCGCGCCGGGGCCACTTCGAGAACGGCGAGTTCGTCTATCAGTTCGGCTCCGAAGAGGAGCGTAAGGGCTACTGCCTGTACCCCATGGGTTGCAAGGGCCCGCAGACCAAGAACAACTGCCCCATCGTCCGTTGGAACCGCCGCGTGAGCTGGTGTGTTGAGGCGGGCGCGCCCTGTGCGGGTTGCGCGAACGCCAACCCGACGAAGCAGGGCTACAACTGGGTCGACCTCAACACGCCGTTCCTCAAGCGCTTTAAGAACCTCACGATCGGCGACATCAGCGTGCAGCCCGCTCTTGTGGGCGCCGGGGTCGCTGGCCTTGTGGCCGTAGCGCTTGCCGCACATGGTGTGGGGATGAAGCTCACCGGGCGCACCAAGGGTGGCGCTGATTTTGAAGAAGTACGTGCCTGGGATAAGAAACATCCCGATAAAGCCATCGGCGTGGCGGCAGCTGCCGCCACCAGCGAGGAGTCCAAGGCATCAGACGCGGAAGGAGGCGATGAATAATGCCGGAGGAAGTAGTACCGATTTCAGCTCAGTTGGGAGCCGGTCCATCCGGTCCTTCCATCATCGACCCCGTTAACCGCATCGAGGGTCATCTTCGTATCGACATGGTGGTTGAGGACGGCTACGTCACCCAGTCCTGGGTGTCCGGCGGCCTGTTCCGCGGCATGGAGCTCGTCCTTCAGAACCGCAAGTCCTCCGACGCGCCTTATATCTCACAGCGTATCTGCGGCGTCTGCCCGGTTTCCCACGCGCATGCGTCCTGCATCGCCGCTGAGAAGAGCTACGGGGCGAATGACTCGTTTTACCAGGGCATCCCCACGTCGGCGCGTATCCTGCGTAATATCGTGGAGGGTGCGCAGTTCCTGCACTCCCACATCCTGTGGTTCTACAACCTGGCGGCGCTCGACTACGTGAACCCGCTCAACGCGCTTAAAGCCAACATCGCGGACACCGTTGCGCTGGCTGAGGCGGCGGGCACCACCCAGGCCGACTTCGCCAACCTCCAGAAGCGCCTGCAGGGCTTTGCGGAAAACGGCCAGCTCTCGATATTCTCGGGCAACTGGTTCGACGCCAAGGAGCTCAACGGCTCATCGGCTTACAAGCTCTCGCCTGAGCTCGACCTCATTGCGACCGCCCACTATCTTGAGGCGCTTGAGATGCAGGCTGTGGCCTCCGAGATCAGCGGCATCATCGGCGGCAAGATGCCCCACATCATGAGCTCGCTGCCCGGCGGGACGACCTTTGTCCCCACCGAGGAGAAGCTCGACGACATCCTGTTCCGCGCAAAGCGGCTACAGGCGTGGGTCGCCAACACGATGATTCCCGATACGCTGGCTGTTGCCGGCGCCTACCTCAAGGCAGAAGGCACCAACAGCGACTTCTTCTACGGCGGCAACGAGGGCAACTACATCGCCTGGGGCGTCTTTGAGGCGCCGAGCTTCAAGCCCGAGGAGCGTTACCTGCCTGGCGGCGTGTGGAGCTTCAACGACCCCGGCTACAAGACGGTGCAGAACTGGGACGAGAGCCTCATCACCGAGACTACTGCCTACTCCTTCTACGATAGGAGCATCGACGACGGAACGCCCATCAACCCGCGCAGCGGCATTACGGCCCCGCTCTACAAGAGCGAGTACGCGCTGGCGGACATCCGCGACCATCCGCAGGAAGGCGCCCCCTATACCTGGGACAAAGCCGCCCGCTACGATGGCAAGCCCTTTGAGGCCGGCGGACTCTCCCGTCTGCTCGTGGCCTACAACCGCGGTGTGCAGGAGGTCGTTACCGGTATCGACGGCGTGCTCTCCGCGCTTGGCGTACCCGGACAGCTTGAGGTACTCAACTCAACGCTGGGACGCACCGGCGCCCGCAACGTTGAGACCCTCTACGTTGCCAACCGCATGGTCGAGTGGGTGACCGAGCTCATCGAGGCCATCAAGGGCGGCGACAGCGCAACCTTCAAGCAGGCCGCCAATCACACCGGCGAAGGTGCCGGCATGTGGGAGGCCCCCCGTGGCGCGCTGTACCACTACATGAAGATCAAGGACGACGTCATCGATAAGTATCAGATCATCATCCCCTCGACCTGGAACATATCGCCGCGCGACAACAACGGCGTGCAGGGCCCGATGGAGACCTCGTTGATCGGCGTACCGGTGGAGGACCTCGACAAGCCCATCCACGCACTGCGCGCGGTGCACAGCTTTGACCCTTGTGTCGCCTGCGCCGTACACATCACCGAACCTAAGACCGGCAAGACCTTCTCCACGGTCACGAGCCCCTGGGGGGTGAAGTAAGATGGCACATCTCGCACATTATCGGCAGGCGCACCCGTTGCCCTTTATCCTCACGCACTGGGTGAACCTCATCTGCATGGTCATCCTTATCTTTACGGGTTTCTACATCCACTTCCCCTTCTTCCCTGCGTTCATGGGGATAGCCCGCGGTGCGCACCTGTTCTTTGGCTATCTGATCTTTGCCAACTGCCTGCTGCGCGTCATCCTGTCGCTGTTCATCAAGTCGGCGCCGGCCGGTGGTACGCGCAAGCTCGAGCGTGACGTCAAGAGCTTCCTGCCGCAGAAGGACAACCGTCATCAGCTGGGCGCATGGATCAAGTACTACCTGTTCCTCAAGAAGGACCACCCGCTTGGCGGTAAGTACGGTGTGCCGCAGAAGCTCACCTACGTGGCAATTCCGCTGTTCATCCTGTTCACGTTCTTCACAGGCCTGTGCCTGTGGGCGCCCACCTCGGTTGTAGGTCCCTTCGCGGCCTTCAACAATCTGCTCGGTGGCGTTCTCGTCACACGCATCGTGCACTACTTCTGCATGTGGTTCTTCATCATCTTCTCGATGCTGCATGCGTACCTGGCCAACGTCGAGGGCCTCGCGCCTTCCAAGATGATGTTTGGCTGGAAGGAGCACGGCGGCTTGGTCTACGACCCCGACGCCCACGTTATCGTCGGAGAGGACAAACTGGATCACTAGGGCGAAGCATTACTTGCCCGGGGCACGCTTTTCAGAAAGGCCGACGAAAACCCGTCGGCCTTTCGCATTGCACCGCAAACGAGACGAAGGGCGACGGGACGGGCTATAGTATTTTCCTATAGCTTTGCATAGGATATTGGTCTTATCTTATAAGCCCCTTATTGGCTATGCTTACGAAGCCTATAAGTATCGTCTACTTACAAGCAATCACCCGCAAGCAATCGGTGCTTACCTAAGCACGAGAGGAGTGTTATGAGAACATCCATCGTCGGTTACCCGCGTATCGGCGCAAACCGTGAACTCAAGTTCTGGACCGAGGCCTACTTCCGAGGCGACATCGCGGCCGATGAGCTGCTGGCAAACGCCAAGGCCCTGCGCCTGGCTCAATGGCAGAAGCAGCAGGGCAGCGGGATTGACCATATCCCCTCCGGCGACTTCTCCTTTTACGACGGCGTCTTGGACACCGCCGTCCTGCTCGGCGCCGTGCCCCAGCGCTATCGCGACCTCAACCTCGGTGAGCTGGACACCTATTTTGCCATGGCAAAGGGCTACCAAAGCGAGGCCGGCGACGTTAAGGCGCTCTCCATGCGCAAATGGTTTAATACCAACTATCACTACATCGTGCCAGAGCTTGAGGACAACACTACGCTGTCGCTGCAAGGCAGCAAGCTCTTTGACGAGGTCGCCGAGGCAGCGGCGCAGGGCATTGCGACCAAGCCCGTTATCACCGGACCGCTCACCTTCCTCAAACTAGCGAAGCGCACGGGCGAAAAAGAGCTCGCCAGCTATGTGGAGCAGGCCATCGCTGCTTACGCAGAGGTTCTTGCGCGCCTTGCCGAACTTGGTGTTGAGTGGGTGCAGATCGACGAGCCCATCCTCGTAACCGACCTCAATGAGGCGGACATCGCCCTGTTTGAGCACATCTACACCACGCTGCTCAGCAAAAAGGGCTCGCTGAAGGTCTTGCTGCAAACCTACTTCGGCGATATCCGCGATTGCTACCAAACGGTAGTCGCCCTGCCCTTTGACGGCATCGGCCTGGACTTTGTCGAGGGCCGCGAGAGCTTCGCCCTCGTTGAGCGCTACGGCTTTCCCGCGAACAAAACCCTGTTCGCCGGCCTCGTGAACGGCAAGAACATCTGGCGCAACAACTACGAGCACACCCTGCAGGCGCT
>JAITEK010000012.1 GCA_031282085.1 Coriobacteriales bacterium | reverse complement strand
AGTTTCGCAAAAATCCCCGAGGTCATGGATGTTCCCAACTTAATCTCGATCCAAGTTGATTCGTTCAACTGGTTCAAGACCGACGGGCTTGCGGAAGCTTTTCGCGATATCTCACCAATCGAGAACTCATCTAAGAATCTGCAGGTAGAGTTTGGCGCCCACGAGTTTGGTGACCCCAAATTCTCCGTCGACGAATGCAAGGCGAAGGACATCTCCTACCAAGCCGCGCTGTTCGTCGAGGTGCGCTTCATCAACACGAGCACCGGTGAGATCAAGGAGCAGGAGGTGTTCATGGGCGACTTCCCGCTTATGACGCCCCGCGGCACCTTCGTCATCAACGGCACTGAGCGCGTGGTGGTAAGCCAGCTCGTCCGCTCGCCGGGCGTGTACTTCTCCACCGAGCCGGACAAGACCTCCGACAAGATGATCTTCAACGCGAAGGTCATCCCCTCGCGAGGCGCCTGGCTTGAGTTTGAGACCGACCGCCGCGACATCCTGTCCGTGCGCGTCGACCGCAAGCGCAAGCAGCCGGCCACGCTGTTGCTGCGTGCGTTGGGCATCGCCAACAGCCGCGAGGAGATCCTCGAGTTGCTCGGCGACAGCGACCTCGTGCAGCGCACGCTCGATCGCGACAACGCCGCGACGCGCGAAGACGCGCTCATCGAGCTCTACAAGCGCCTGCGCCCCGGCGAACCGCCGACGGTGGACTCCGCGCGCACCTTGCTTGAGGGTCTGTTCTTCAACCCGCAGCGCTACGACCTGGCGCGCGTCGGTCGCTACAAGATCAACAAGAAGCTCGGCATTGAGGCTCCCGGCGAGCAGTCGGTGCTCACGCATGAGGACATCGTCAAGACGATGCGCTACATCGTCGACCTGCATGCGGGCGACGAGACCAAGCAGACCGACGACATCGACCACTTCGGCAATCGTCGTATCCGCACGGTCGGCGAGCTGATCCAAAACCAGTTCCGCATCGGCCTGTCGCGCATGGAGCGTGTCGTGCGCGAGCGTATGTCCACGCAGGAGGTCAACGAGATCACACCGCAGTCCCTCATCAACATCCGCCCGATCGTCGCGGCCATCAAGGAGTTCTTCGGGTCCTCGCAGCTCTCGCAGTTCATGGATCAGACGAACCCCGCCACGGGCATCACCCACAAGCGCCGCCTCTCGGCCCTCGGGCCCGGCGGCCTGTCGCGTGAGCGCGCGGGCTTTGAGGTGCGCGACGTGCACACCTCGCACTACGGCCGCATGTGCCCCATCGAGACGCCAGAAGGCCCCAACATCGGCCTCATCGGCACGCTCGCGACCTACGCGCGCGTCAACCCCTACGGCTTCATCGAGGCGCCCTACCGCCGCGTCGTCGACGGCAAGGTGACCGACGACATAGACTACCTCACCGCCGATGAGGAGGAGAACTTCATCATCGCGCAGGCAAATGAGCTGTTCGACCAGGAGACCCGCCGCTTCGGGCGCCGGGACGAGAAGGGCAAATTCGTCGCCGCCAACAAGGTACTCTGCCGCGTGCGGGACGCGCACGGCGTGTTCGGCGAGCCGGAGGAGGTCGACCCCAAGCGCGTGCAGTACATGGACGTCTCGCCGCGCCAGATGGTGTCGGTCGCAACGGCGCTCATCCCCTTCCTCGAGCATGACGACGCAAACCGCGCCCTCATGGGCTCCAACATGCAGCGCCAGGCGGTGCCGCTGCTCAAGCCCTCCGCCCCGCTCGTGGGCACGGGCATGGAGCACCGCTGCGCCGTAGACTCCGGCGAGATCGTGCTCGCAAGGCGCGCCGGTGTGGTTGAGTACGTGCAGACCGACAAGGTGACCGTCCGCGCAAAGGACGGCTCGCTCGACCAATATGAGCTGCCCAAGTTCCAGCGCTCCAACCAGAGCGGCTGCCTCAATCACAAGCCGCTGGTCCGCGTGGGCCAGGAGGTCTTTGCGGGTGACGTGCTGGCAGACGGCCCGGCAACCGAGTTCGGCGAACTGTCGCTCGGCCAGAACCTGCTCGTGGCCTACATGCCGTGGGAAGGCTTTAACTACGAGGACGCCATCATCCTCTCCGAACGCGTGGTGAGCGACGACCTGCTCACCTCCATCCACATCTCACAGTATGAGGTGGACGCGCGCGACACCAAGCTCGGCCCCGAGGAGATAACCCGCGAGATACCCAACATCTCAGACGAGATGGTGGCCAATCTCGACGCCGACGGCATCATCCGCATCGGCGCCGAGGTGTTCCCCGGCGACGTGCTTGTCGGCAAGGTCACCCCCAAGGGCGAGACCGAGCTCACTGCTGAGGAGCGCCTGCTGCGCGCCATCTTCGGTGAGAAGGCGCGTGAGGTGCGCGACACCTCGCTGAAAGTGCCGCACGGTTCTGGCGGGCGCATCATCGGCATCTCACGTTTCTCCCGCGACAGCGGAGACGAACTGTCGCCGGGCGTCAACGAGCTGGTCCGTGTCTACGTTGCGCAGAAGCGCAAGATACAGCAGGGTGACAAGCTGGCCGGTCGCCACGGCAATAAGGGCGTCATCAGCCGCATCCTGCCCATCGAGGACATGCCTTATCTCGCTGACGGCACGCCCATCGATATCATCTTAAACCCGCTCGGCGTGCCCTCGCGTATGAACGTGGGGCAGCTGCTTGAGACGCACCTCGGCTGGGCCGCGCACTTCGGCTGGGCGGATGAGGAGACCGAGCGTTCCGTTGAAGGCCCGATGCACGT
>JAITEK010000174.1 GCA_031282085.1 Coriobacteriales bacterium | reverse complement strand
GAGCTGGCCGAGAGCGTCAACCGCATGGCACGCGAGCTTGGCACGATGGAAGGGCAGCGGCAGGAGTTTATCAGCAACGTCTCCCACGAGATACAATCCCCGCTGACCTCGATTATCGGCTTCACGAACCTGCTCAAAGACCCCAGCCTGAGCGAGCAGCAGCGTCTGCGTTACCTGACCATCATCGAGACCGAAAGCCGGCGCCTCTCGCGGTTGAGCGACAACCTGCTACGGCTCAGCGCGCTTGACAGCGACGACTCAACACTTGAGCGCTCGCGTTTTGCCCTCGACGAGCAGCTACGTAGCGTCATAGTGATGCTTGAGCCTCAATGGTCGGCCCGCCAGCAGACCCTCACGATGGATGTGGAGAAACTCGAGATCACCGCCGACCGGGAACTGCTTGAGCAGGTATGGATCAACCTGCTGCACAACGCTCTAAAATTCACCCCCAAAGGCGGCACCATAGCGGTGCGCCTCACCCATGACATCGACGGGGATGGGGTTGGGCGCGGCGTCTGCACCGTCACCGACACCGGCGACGGCATAGCTCCCGGCGACCTGCCTCACATCTTTGAGCGCTTCTACCGGGCCGACCGCGCGCGGGACCGGGCGCTCGGTGGCAACGGGTTGGGCCTGCCTTTGGCAAAACGCATCGTCGAGCTGCACGGCGGCGCCATCACCGTTAAAAGCGACCCCGGCAAAGGTGCGACCTTCTCCGTTTACCTTCCCTTTACCTGAGATTTAAGCTCCGTTCATACACCCTCGCCAAACTGTTTGGAGAGCTACCAACAACGAACGGAGTTTCATATGACAACAGCCATCGAAGTAGCACATCTCATCAAGCGCTACAAAGAGAGCGCGCGGCACGCCATAAAGGGCGTGAACTTTACGGTTGAGAGCAAGCAGGCGACGTCAGGCCCTTGTGCACGCATGTGCCGCAAGGGACGTAGGCAAGGCTGCGACGGCTACCGCCCCTGCGCGAGAAGGTGATGTCGCATGAGCACTCCAACAAACAGTACAGCCTCCCGTGGCGCACAGCCGTCGTTGCAGCCCGGCGCGCACCAGCACGCTAACCGTCATCTGCTGCACAGAAACCTTTCTGCTCGCCCGCTCCGAAAAAGAGAGGTAGGGCTACTACCGCCCGATAAAGCGGGCGAGGCTTTTAAGCAGGACAAATCCAAGAACGCTATTGAGGACTGACTAAGGTTGTCAGGGGGACGTGGACCTTGACACCCCGACAAGTCCTGTCGCACACTCAGTAGATTCGGGTTGTCAAGGTGCACGTCCCCCTGACAACCGTCCCCCTGACAACCCCCGCCCGTCACTCTGGGTTTATCCCAGAGTCCAGTCGACCGCGACAGCGGGCGACGCATAGAGAGCGCGTAGCGCGACGCACGATTCCCCATGCGAATGTTGTGATTTTATTCGGCAGAAACACGCATGAAACCCATAGCGACGTTGGCTACCCTATAATTGGGCCATGACGGTATTGATCAAGACAGACTGGAATCACGAATGGGAGCTTGCCCGGGGCGGCAAGCGGCAGCCGGACACACCGGAATTCTGGAACACCAAGGCCGAGCGTTGCCATAAGAACGGCCATGCCCTGTTGGACATCTACGACCCCTATATCAGGGAATTCATCAACTACGCGGCATTGCTGCCCGGCGAAAGCGTGCTGGACATAGGGTGCGGGCCGGGCATCATGGCGATTCCCTTGGCGGAGCGAGGACACCGCGTGACGGCGGTGGACTTCTCACACCGGATGTTGGGGATGCTCTTCAGGCAGGCGTACGCCAAAGAGGGGCTGGATATTATCCCGATCCTGGCGGATTGGCGCGACAACTGGGAGACAGCAGGCATTGAGCCTGCCGACGTTGCGCTGGCCTCGCGCTCGGTGGCGGCTGTCGACTTGGAGTCGGCGATTCTCAAGCTCAACACCTGGGCGCGTCGGCGGGTATGCATCTCCACGGCAGCCGGCGGTTCGCCCGGTTTCGACCGCGTGCTGGCAAAGGAGCTGGGCCGCCATATCTGCGCACACTCAAACTTTGCCTACTGCATGAACATCCTCTTTGCCATGGATGTGCGTGCCGAGCTGCGCTTCATCGACAGCCCCAAGCATGAGCGTTGGGAGACGCGCGCCGCCGCCGAGGCCGCCATACGGCACAACGCCGGCAAGCTGAGCGCAGCCGAGGAGCAACGATTCGAGCGCTATCTGCGCCGCCACCTGGTCCAGCTACAGGACGAGGACGGCCGAAACGTCTGGCAGCGCGACTATGTCAGGATAGTGGAGTGGGCCTTCATCGCCTGGGACAAAGACGTGTAGCAGCTCCTACCGCGTGTCGCGCTGTGCGCTCTTAGCAAGGAGCTGGCTGCTTACACAGCCGAAGACTCCCCCGTAGAGCGCAGGAATGGCAACTGGGGCACTTGCCCCGTCCCCCTACCGGATAAAGCGTGCGAGGCTCTTGAGCAGGATGAATCCGAGGGCGCTATTGAGAAGCGCTTTGGCGATGTTGAAGGGGATGATGGCGGGGAGCAACATCGCTATCACCGCCTCTCGGGGCACCTGCATATAGAGGGGAGTCACCACCAGGTTCATGCCGACGGCCGTTGCAATCATCAACACGCAACTGGCGACAAGCCCTAGGATAAGCGCGATGTTGCCCGACGTCCCCAGCTGTTGCCCCGTCCCACTCGACGCAAGAGGCAAAGGGGTGTTGTTGAGGCTGCCGGGGGTTGCCTCAGACGCGGCGAGTCTCCGCTTGACGAAAAAGCGGTAGACCAGCGAGGCCGGCAGAACAAAGGCGATGACGATACCGATATTCATGATGCCGCCCCAGATGTTCCCGTCAAGCGCGTGGATGATAGCCGTCAGCACCCCGACGATGCAACCAGCAACCGGCCCATAGGAAAAGCCCATAAGGAGAGCCGGGACGGCAGACGCGTCGTATTTAAGGAACTCGATGCCGGGTATCAGCGGAAACTCGATGAAGCTCAGTATCACCGCCATCGCAATGAACAACGCCATCGTCGCCAACTGCCGCGCACTCCAATGCGTGCGGCGCCCTCTGTCTTTGTTCGTTTTGGTACTCTCTGTTAACACGGTATTCTCCATCTCGTTGTTGGGGTTGGGACAGGGGGACGGGGCAACTGGGACAGGGGGACGGGGCAACTGTCCCACATGATGGCTCGTTCTCGATGCAGCAACAGTCTCACCAGGTGGGACAGTTGCCCCGTCCCCCTGTCCCAACCTCCCGTCACAGGTTGAAGCGTTCTTCGGAGCCGTCGATGTCGCAGATGCGAACGAGGGCGTCCTGCGCGCAGAAGAACACGAGGAGGCCGTCGTTTGCGCTGCGGTGTTCTTCGCCCAAGCCAATCATGTGCTCAAAGCCCGCCTGCCTGAGCTCGGCCGATGGCTCGGCAAAAACGGCGGTTCCGTGCACGATGAGCCAGGCTTTGCCGGGCGCCCAAGC
>JAITEK010000067.1 GCA_031282085.1 Coriobacteriales bacterium | reverse complement strand
TATACCGGCTACGTTCGCAGGAGCATTCCCCAAAATGGCGTCGCGTCGGGAGCGGGGAACCATCCCGAGTTGACGTCGCCGCACTTCTAGGCGGCGAGAGCGAAACGCTTGTTGTCAATTAATTTTGACGGTACCCCTGTTTAAGGTGGCGAGGAGACCACCGCATGCTTCCTCTCGCAAAGCTATCATGTCGAAACCAGTCGCCCCCAACTCCGGCGGCAAGCGCCGCCCCAAAGTGGGAAGGCCAACCAGTGGCTGACGTTCTCAAGGTACTCCCACCGCCCGCAAACGCGTTTCTCATATAGGTACTCAGGCAGCTACGCGCGGCAAGTGGGTAAGAAAGTATACCATCATCCCTTCGTCAATACTACCGCCGTCCCGTAGGCAATGGTGGCGATACTCAGCTCGGATATGGAGTCCACAACGTAACGCGTGCTGACAACGGCGTTAGCACCCCGTACCGCGGCGGCCTCGCGTAACCGGGCGAGCGCCTCGGTGCGGGCTTCGTCGTAGGTCTTCGTGAGGTGGGTCAGCTCGCCCCGGGAGATGGGCTTGAGGCTTGAGCTGAGCGCGCTTACCGAGCCATGGCTCGAGCGGCTCGTGGCCCCCGAGACCTCTCCGAGCATGGCGGTAACGCGGTATCCAGGAACGTTTTCCGTTGTGACGACAAGGACAGCTTTTGGATCTATCATGCGAAAACTCCCAAATAGATGATTGACAGATACAGGGATGATACTACAATCGAGCTGGTATCGGTAAAGAGAGTGTAAATATCCTTGGAGTATACGCGGAATCAACCAATTAAAGGGTATTATTGTCACAAGGGGCAAAACAACGCCGGACGCTCTCAAACAGTATTGGACGCTATGAATAAGGAGTAACATGGACATCGAGGCGATTATCTCAACGATTGATGATTTTGTCTGGGGCCCCGCTCTCATCACCCTGTTGGTAGGGGCACATCTCTTTCTTACGTTCAGAACCGGCTTCATCCAGCGAAAACTCCCACTTGCCATCAAGCTCTCCGTCACCAAGGATGCCGACGCGCCCGGCGACGTCAGTCAATTCGGGGCGCTCACTACCGCGTTGAGCGCAACCATCGGTACGGGCAACATCGTCGGTGTGGCAACCGCCCTGCTGCTCGGCGGCCCGGGTGCCATACTCTGGATGTGGCTCATAGGCGTCTTCGGCATCGCGACCAAGTACGCTGAGACCTTCATTGCGGTCAAGTACCGCGTCAAAGACCACAAGGGCAACATGCTCGGTGGCGCCATGTATGCCTGGCGGCGCCATTTTGAGAAGAACGGACGCGTGCCGTGGTGGGCCGCTTTGGGCGGCATTCTCTTTGCACTGTTTGCCGCGATTGCCTCCTTCGGCATCGGTGCGGCGGTGCAGTCAAGCGCGGTCGCGGATGTGATAACAACGAGCTTTCCTGCGATACCGGCCTGGGTGATTGGCGCCGTCATCGTCGTCATCGTCAGCCTGGTCATCTTCGGCGGTGTGCGTATCATCGCACGGGTCTGCGAGATACTCATACCCTTCATGGCGGCGTTCTATGTGCTCGGTTGCATCATCATACTGTGCCTTAATTGGCAGCTCGTGGTCCCTGCCATCCAGCTCATCTGCGTGAGCGCTTTCAGCTCTGAGGCCGCTTTCGGTGGTGCGGTCGGCGGCGGTTTGGCGATGGCTCTGCGCTTCGGCGCCGCCCGTGGCCTGTTCTCCAATGAGTCGGGTCTCGGCTCGGCTCCCATCGTCGCTTCGGCGGCCATCACGCGCAACCCGGCCCGCCAGGCCCTTGTCTCCATGACGGGCACCTTCTGGGATACGGTTATCATCTGTCTGCTCACCGGCCTGGTGCTCACCTCGACCCTCATCGGTCACACCGATCTGCAGGCGGGTCTTGCCGCTGGTGACATCACGACCGGCGGGGCGCTGGCGCATGCTGCGTTTTCGGCCATTCCCTTCATAGGCAGGTGGATACTAGTAATCGGGCTGTCGCTGTTTTCGGTCTCCACCATCCTGGGCTGGTCGTATTACGGCAACCGTTGCGTCGCCTTCCTGCTGGGCAAGCATGCGATACTCCCATACCACATCCTCTACGTGATCGCGGTGTTCCTGGGCGCGCTCGGCATCCAGACTGCGGTATGGAACATCTCCGACATCACCAACGCGCTGATGGCCGTTCCCAACATCATCTGCGTGCTGCTGCTCAGCGGCGTGATAGCCCGCGAGACCAAACACTATGTATACAACGATAATCTGGCCGAGGTCGATGACACCCCCATCCCTCAGCTCGAGAGCAAATAACCGCAACCCGGGGGTGACAAAGGAGCACTATGACCAAGGTATTCATTTTCGGTGACGTGTCCTACGACTACGCGCTCAAGTACGAGCCGATGGAAGACGCGCGCAACCCCTACGGCATCCGCGCACAGCACCATCGGCGTTGGGATGTTGAGGAGTCCTTTACCCTCAAAGGCGGCGCCTACCTGCTTGAGCGTCTGTTGGACGACCTGATACAGCCCCAGGATGGTGAGGTTGGCCTGCTCTCGATGACCTCCGACCCGCGTCATCGCGCCATCTCTGCCTGGGAGGGCATACCTCGTGTGGTGCCGCGCTCCGACCTGTCGGAGCACGAGGTCGTCATCGACGCGGAGAACGAGGAGCACATCTTCCACTCAGCCACCGACGACGACAAGCCCAAGAGGATCCGCCGCTTCTTTCTGAAGGACTACTACGGCAGGATACTCGACGACCGGATCATCCGGGACGACGAGGCGGCAGAGGCCAACCGCTTTGTCGTGCGGACGGCCGATGAGGGCTTGCTGTGCGCAAGCGACATCATCGTCGGCTACAACTCCGACCGCGACAACCAATACTTCTCGGTTGAGGACGACGCCGAGGCGCCAGGCGCCGCCAATGCCGCGCAGCAGAGCATCCCCGTCCTCGAGTGCCTTAACGCGAGCGAGGGCCTTGAGCGCAAGGTCATCGTCCTGCGCAGCACCTTCGCCCGCAAGCAGGTGCCCACGCTGTTCCTGCAGAAGCTCCACGCCTTCCCGCGCCTCATCGAGCGCACGGTACTCGTGCTCAATGTCGACGAGCTGCGGCACGCCGGCTTCAGCATCGAACAGGGCATTTCCTGGGAGAAACTCGTGCAACAGACCGTCGCGTCGCTACAGCAGGTGCTTGAGCGTTACGGCGACTTCCTCGCCATTGTGGTGTGCTTCAACCACAACGGCTGTCTGGTGTACTCCAAAGACGAGTACAAGCTGTTCTTCTACAGCAGCGAGATAGAGGGCGACCTGTACCCGGGGGCGAGCCAGACCTTCGGTGAGGTCATCACCCTGCAAGCAGCGATCGCGAGAGAGCTGCTGGCGGCCGAATTGGCGGCGCAGGATGAGGACGGCGCCTTCCGCGGGAAGACCGACGGTGCGCTGCCGACCGAGATCATCCGCGGCGCGCTCTATCGGGCGGCGCGCAGCGGACTTGTGGGCATACGCAAGCTGATGGAGACCGGCTTTGTGCTCAAGGACTACCAAAGCGGTCAGAAGTGCTGGCGCCGATCCATCAACCGGCGTGTGCTGGAGTTCCCCTACCATATCGTCACCAACGTGTTGCAGGGGGCAAGCCAGGCGCAACAGGGCGAGGTGGTCGCCGGACTGCGGCTGCCGGCCGAGGTGGCCATCCCCATAGAGAC
>JAITEK010000064.1 GCA_031282085.1 Coriobacteriales bacterium | reverse complement strand
CGTGCGCTCGTACATCGTCCAAAGCAGCATACTGTTCAAACACAGCCAGGCTGTCGAGGATTCGGCGCTGGCGGTGTTCGCCAGCCACTGGGATCTCTCCCCACGGGAAAGCGAGATATTCGCCCTGCTCATCGCCGGACTCAAGCGAGCTGAGATCGAAGCGGAGTGCGGTCTGTCCCAAGGGACGGTTAAGACCCATATCTCCAACATCTATCGCAAGTTGGACGTGCATTCCAAGATGGAGATGCGCCAGCTTTACGAGGCCAGCCGAACTGCGGCAAAGGGCACATGAGCACTTCTGCCAACCAGCTTATTGCTGGGGCACTGGCTGAGAAGATGCCCCTCCTTCTGTCCTGCCGCTGTCCGCTGTGAGCCCAATATCTGCTACACTACTTCTTCGGTAGACAACGCCTTGAGAAGGACTGCTGAGGAGCTCTGTGTCACTTTCACTGTATCGCAAATACCGCCCCGAGACCTTTACCGACGTGATGGGGCAGGAACATGTTGAGACCACGCTGTGCAACGCCGTGCGTACGGGCAGCGTCTCGCACGCTTACCTGTTCTGCGGGCCGCGCGGCACCGGCAAAACCACCACGGCCCGGTTGCTCGCCAAAGCGCTGCTCTGCGAGCAGGCGCCCACCGACCACCCCGACGGCACCTGCGAGGCCTGCCGCGAGATAGCCGACGGCATCCACCCCGACGTCTATGAGCTGGACGCCGCCTCGCGCACCGGCGTAGAGAACGTCCGCGAGGAGATTATCGGCCGCGTGCAGTTTGCGCCCACGCGCGGCGCCTACAAGATATACATCATCGACGAGGTGCACATGCTCTCGACGGCAGCCTTCAACGCGCTGCTCAAGACGCTGGAGGAGCCGCCCTCGCACGTGCTATTCGTGCTCTGCACCACCGACCCGCACAAGGTGCCCGAGACCATCCAATCGCGCTGTCAGCGCTTCGACTTCCATCGTCTGAGCGAGCAGCAGATTACCGCGCGCCTGGCCTACATCTGCGAGCAGGAGGGCTACACGGCGCAACCCGAGGCCCTGGCCCTTATCGCCCAGCGCTCGCAAGGCGGCATGCGCGACGCTATCGGCTCGCTTGAGCAGATCGCTGTCTTCGGTGCTGGCGACGTCAGCTTCGAGGCGGCCGAGAGCATGCTCGGCGAGGTCTCGGTTGAGCAGCTGTTCTCCGTCGCCGACCTCATCGCGGCCCGCGACGTCGCAAACTGCTTCGCCTGGGTGGCAAGCTTCACGCAAAGCGGCACCGACATCGCGCAATTCGTCCGCGACCTCTCCGTACACGTCCGCAACCTCTACGTCGCCGCGGTGCTCGGCCGCGACCCCGCCCTGGCGGAGGTTATAGAGGCCGACGACGAGCTACTCGCGCGCTACCGGGACCAGGCGGCGCTCTTCGGCTCGCCCGACCGCCTCGCTAACGTCCTCGTCGTCCTCGGCGACCTGAGCATACAGCTGCGCTCGGCGGCCAACGCGCGCCTTTCCCTCGAGATAGCGCTCACCCGCATGGCGCGCCCCGCCTCCGACCTCACGCTCGAGTCCCTGGCCGCACGCATCGCCGTACTCGAGGCCGGAGGAGATGTTGAGCGTCCCCGGCCCACTTCTGTTACTGCATCGTCCGCACAAGCCGTGCAACCCGCCCGTCGCCCCGAGCCGGTAGAGCCGCCTGCTCCCGTGACTCCGGCGCCTGCTGACGCACCCGCTCCGGCTGCCGCGGCTGCACCTGCGCCCGCACCCGCTGCGCCTGCTGTACCCGCACCCGCTCCGGCAACCGATACCACCGATGCCGCGAAAGCACCTTCCCCCTCAACTGCCCCCGCTGATCTCACCGCGGATGCGGCGCGTCGCCTCTGGCTTCAGGTGGAAAAGGAGCTGGTAAACGCGAAGAAACGCAGCGTCGCCACCTTCCTCGGTGGTTCCACGGCGCACCTCGACCCCAAGACGGGTGGTTTGCTCGTTGAGCTTCCCGCCGACGCCTCGTTTGCCCGACAGAACTTGGAGCGCTCCGCCAACAAGGAGCTGCTCGCCAGCATCATCAAGCGTCTGCACGGCGCACCCCTGCCCTTCACCTTCATGCTCGGTACCGCCGGAAAACCGGTTGCCTCAGCCCCTGCTCCCGCCGCTACACCGGCCGCGACCTTTGCGTTTCCCTCTGCGCCTGCCGAGGCTGCCGAGGCTCCCGCCGAAGCGCCGCAATCCGTACCCGCACCCACGCCGGCGCCCGCACCTGCTCCACCGGTACCGCCCACACCAACACCCGCACCAACGCCGACGTCTACGTCGGCCCAGTCCGAGCCCTCCCTTGAGGACCTCATCGCTGCGAGTTTTGGCGCGGAGGTCGCCATCCAGGAGCTTGCCCCCGGGGAATGAGGGAGCAAGCCCCGCACCGTTCACGTACCCCACGACCACACGAAAGGATTGCCCATGGACATGAAGAAGATGATGAAGCAGGCACAAAAAGTGCAGGCTGAGCTGGCAAAAGCCCAGGAGGAAGTCGCGCTGCTCACCGCTGAGGCATCCGCAGGCGGCGGCGTGGTCAAGGCCGTTGCCACGGGCGCGCAGACCGTTCAGTCCATCACCATCGACCCCTCCGTCGTCGACCCCGAGGATGTTGAGATGCTTCAGGACCTCGTGCTCACTGCCGTTAACGACGCGCTCCAGCAGGCCCAGGAGTTGGGCAATGCCCGGCTCAGTGCGGTCACCGGCGGCCTCGGCCTCCCGTTTTAAGTCCTGCGCGGTTTGAGCATGACGCAGTCCCTCTCCATCCAAAAGCTCCTCGATGAGTTTGAGCGCCTACCGGGTATCGGCCCAAAATCGGCGCAGCGCATCGTCTACTGGCTGCTCAACGCCGCGCCCGCCGACGCGACCCGTCTCGCCAGCGCCATCGTCGAGGTCAAGGAGACGGTGCATTTCTGCCCGCGCTGTTTTAACTATGCGGAGGGTGACCTGTGCGCCATCTGCGCCGACACCGAGCGCGACGCCTCCATGATCTGTGTGGTCTCGGAGCCGCGCGACATAGGCGCCATCGAGCGGACCGGCGAATACCGCGGGCTGTACCACGTGCTTGGCGGTGCGCTGTCGCCCCTCGATGGCATAGGCCCCGAGCAGCTTACTGTCAGGGAGTTGCTTGAGCGGCTGGCGGGCGATGAGGTTGAGGAGGTCATCCTCGCGACCAACCCGAATGTGGAAGGGGAGACCACCGCAGTCTACCTTGCGCGGCTCATAAAGCCCCTGGGTATCCGCACAACGCGCCTGGCAAGCGGCCTGCCCGTCGGCGGCGACCTCGAGTTCGCCGACGAGGTAACCCTCGGCCGCGCCATAGAATCCCGTCGCGAATTGTAACCGAGCGTCGCACAGCGCGACACACTGTCTCACGAGGACGCTATGCGTCCGCGATGTTTTGTGAGTCCGTCGGCCAGCGCCGCCGGTTGGATGCTGGGACAAGCCCAGCATGACGGACGTTCTCTTGCTCGTCATTCTGGGTTTATCCCAGAATCCACTGCTCGCGATAGCGAGCGATCCATAGAGAGCGTGCATAGCACGCGACACACGACTCCCCTAGAACACGCGGAAGTCGGCGAG
>JAITEK010000058.1 GCA_031282085.1 Coriobacteriales bacterium | reverse complement strand
CAAGGCTCCAGTGGAGCCTTGTCAGCGAAGGACGGGGTCAACAGTCCAGTGGACTGTTGACAGGCGAAGCGGCAAAGCCGCGCATGAGCCTCCGGAGAAGCGCTTGCGCGAACCTACGGATCTTGTCCCAGAATCCAGTCGCACGCGATAGCGGGCGACGCTTAGAGAGCACGCGCAGCGTGCGACACACGCCTGCGTCACGAGTCCGCTACGTACCTTACGATGGCTTATTGAGAAACCCGTGGCACTCCTCGGCGGCCTGGCGGCCTTCCATCAGCGCCCAGACCACAAGGCTTTGGCCGCGACGCATGTCGCCGGCGGAGAATACCGACGGGAGCGAGGTGGCGTAGTGGCCGGGGGCGGTCTTTACGTTGCCGCGCGCGTCACAGGCAAGTTGTAGCGCGTCGATGAGCGTCCGCTCCGGGCCGAGGAAGCCCATGGCTATGAGCACAAGCCCGGCAGGGCGCGTCTCATCGGTGCCCTCAACAGGCCGAAAGTTCTTATAACGCATGGCGCGCACGGCCTTCACACGGCCCTGCTCATCGCCGACGACCTCGGCCACCGAGGTCTCAAACTCGCGCGGGTCGTGCCCAAAGACCTCTATGGCCTCATATTGCCCGTAGTCGGTCTTAAAGACGCGCGGCCACAGCGGCCAGGGGTTATCCGCAGCACGCGTCTCCACCGGCTTGGGCGTTATCTCAAACTGGGTCACACTCCGGGCGCCCTGACGTATCGCCGTCGCCACGCAGTCGTTGCCCGTGTCGCCGCCGCCGATGATAAACACGTCCTTGCCCTCGGCGCTAAGATGCTCCTCACCCTCAAAACCCTCGTCGATGAGACGACGGGTCGCATTGGTGAGATAGGTGACGGCAGGCGCCACGCCCACCAAATCGCCACCCGGGACCGCAAGCATACGTGCCTGCGTCGCGCCGCCGCAAAGTACGAGAGCGTCATATTCGCTGAGCAGGCTCGCAAGCGGCACGTCCACTCCCACCTCCGCGCCCAGCTCAAAACGCACGCCTTCCTTTTGCATGATATCAACGCGCCGCGCGACGATGCCTTTGTCGAGCTTCATGTTGGGGATGCCGTAGGTGAGCAGCCCGCCGGGGCGATCGGCGCGCTCAAAGACCGTGACCGTCTCGCCGAGTTGGTTGAGGTGCTCCGCGCAGGCAAGCCCCGCCGGCCCTGAGCCGATAACGGCCACCTTATAGCCGGTCCTTACGGTGGGGATGCGCGGCACAAGGTTGCCCGCTGCCGTAGCATGCTTGTCGAGGAAATGCTCGATGTCCTTGATGGTCACCGGCAGCTCATGCTCGCCGAGCGTACAGGAGCCTTCGCACAGCGCCGGGCAGATACGCCCTGTGAACTCGGGGAAGGGATGGGTCTTGCGCAGGCGCTCGTAGGCAGTCTCGTAGAGCCCACGATAGACCAGGTCGTTTATCTCGGGGATGAGGTTGGAGAGCGGGCAGCCTATGGACAGCCCGTCGACGCTGAGCCCCGCGTGACAAAACGACACGCCGCAGTCCATGCAGCGCGCAGCCTGCTCGGTGAGCACCTCAGTCGCCTGGAGCGCGTGGAACTCCTCAAAATCCTCTATCCGGTCACGTATGGGGCGGTTGGTCGCGTCAACCCGCCCATACTCCAAGAACCCCGTTGGCTTACCCATCACAGGCCCCTAACTGGCTTTTTTGCCGAGGACGACGGAATTGAAGGCGAACAGCAGGCCCTCATCCTCGGGCATCGCGCGCGTGCGGGCTTCCTCAAGCGCGTCCAATATCCGCTGGTAGTCGTTGGGGATGAGCATGGTGAACTGCTCTATGAGGGTCTCAAAGTCCTTGAGCACGAGTTGGGCGCGGTCGCTGCCCGTGTACACGAGGTGCTTCTCAAGCATGGTCCTGATGATCTCGCGGTCGGCGGCCTCCGGCTTCTTGAGGGTCACGTTGCCCTTGTTGCAGCGCTCGGCAAAGTTGCCGTCGCGGTCCCACACGTAGGCTACGCCGCCCGACATACCCGCCGCAAAGTTGCGCCCGGTGGAACCTAAGATGAGCACGCGTCCGCCTGTCATATATTCGCAGCCGTGGTCGCCCACGCCCTCAACAACGGCGTGCACACCGCTGTTGCGCACGCAGAAGCGCTCGCCAGCCACGCCGCGCAGATAGGCCTCGCCGTTGGTCGCACCGTAGAAGGCGACGTTGCCGACGATGATGTTCTCGCCCGCGTCAAAGGCCGAACCCACAGGCGGCGCGATGATGATGCGTCCGCCGCTCATACCCTTGCCGAGGTAGTCGTTGGTGTCGCCGTGCAGCTCAAGCGTAACGCCAGGCGCCAGAAAGGCGCCAAAGCTCTGCCCACCCGAGCCGTACAGATCGAGATGGATAGTGTCGTCCGTCAGGCCCGCCGCACCGCGCGCTCGCGTTATCTCGCTGGAAAGCACCGTGCCCAACGTGCGGTTGCGATTGGAGATGTTGAGGTGGAAATTGAGCTTGTCGCCCTTCTCGATAGCAGCCCTGCACAGAGGCACGAGCGTGCGCAGGTCGAACTCCCGCTCCAGCCCATGATCCTGCGGATGCGTGTTGTGGCGCTTGGTCTGCGACTCGGAGACCGACGGGGAGAACAGCAGGCGCGAGAGATCCACATTGGAGACCTTGCTGCCCGGTGTAGTGGCAATCTGGTGGAGCAACTCAACATGGCCAACCAGCTCGGTAAAGCTCGTTACGCCGATGCGCGCCATCCACTCACGTACTTCCTGGGCGATAAAGCGCATGAGGTTCTCGATGTGCTCCGGCTTGCCCTGGAACTTCTGGCGCAGCTCGGGGTTTTGCGTGGCTATGCCCACGGGGCAGGTGTCGATGTTGCACACGCGCATCATGTCGCAGCC
>JAITEK010000057.1 GCA_031282085.1 Coriobacteriales bacterium | reverse complement strand
GGCTGCGACATGATGCGCGTGTGCAACATCGACACCTGCCCCGTGGGCATAGCCACGCAAAACCCCGAGCTGCGCCAGAAGTTCCAGGGCAAGCCGGAGCACATCGAGAACCTCATGCGTTTTATCGCCCAGGAGGTACGCGAGTGGATGGCGCGCATCGGCGTAACGAGCTTTACCGAGCTGGTTGGTCATGTTGAGCTGCTCCACCAGATTGCCACTACACCAGGCAGTAAGGTCTCCAATGTGGATCTCTCGCGCCTGCTGTTCTCCCCGTCGGTCTCCGAGTCGCAGACCAAGCGCCATAACACGCATCCGCAGGATCATGGGCTGGAGCGGGAGTTCGACCTGCGCACGCTCGTGCCTCTGTGCAGGGCTGCCATCGAGAAGGGCGACAAGCTCAACTTCCACCTCAACATCTCTAATCGCAACCGCACGTTGGGCACGGTGCTTTCCAGCGAGATAACGCGGGCGCGCGGCGCGGCAGGCCTGGCGGACGACACCATCCATCTCGATCTGTATGGCTCGGGTGGGCAGAGCTTTGGCGCCTTTTTGGCGCCTGGCGTTACGCTTGAGCTGCACGGCGACACCAACGACTACCTCGGCAAGGGCATGAGCGGCGGACGCATCATCATCGCGCCGCCTGTGGGCTCGGCCTTTGACGCGGGGGAGAACATCATCGTCGGCAACGTCGCCCTCTACGGTGCGACCAACGGTGAGGCCTATCTGCGCGGCGTGGCCGGCGAGCGCTTCTGCGTGCGCAACAGCGGTGTACACGCCGTTGTTGAGGGCGTAGGCGACCACGGCTGCGAGTACATGACAGGCGGACGCGTGCTCATCTTAGGCTCCACCGGGCGCAACTTTGCGGCGGGTATGTCGGGCGGCGTAGCCTACGTGTGGGACCGCGACGGCAACTTCGCCGAGCGCTGCAACAAGGGCAATGTGACCCTCAAGAAGCCGGAAGCCGCCGACCGTGAGATCATCAGGACCATGCTTGAGAAGCACCTCGCATACACGGGCAGCGACCGCGCCCAACTCGTGCTTAAGGACTTTGAGACCCTCATAGAGCAGTTCACCATGCTCATCCCCAACGACTACCAGCGGATACTGGACGCACTTGAGGAAGCCCGCACGCGCGCGATGCCCGAGGATGAGGGCCTGCTGTTCGCCTTCAATTCCGTCGTCCTCGGCAAAAAAGCCAGTTAGGGGCCTGTGATGGGCAAACCAACAGGGTTTTTGGAGTATGGGCGTATTGACGCGACCAACCGCCCCATATGCGACCGTATAGAGGACTTTGAGGAGTTTCACGCGCTTCAGGCGACTGAGGTGCTCACCGAGCAGGCTGCGCGCTGCATGGACTGTGGCGTGTCGTTTTGTCACGCGGGACTCAGCGTCGACGGGCTGTCCATAGGCTGCCCGCTCTCCAACCTCATCCCCGAGATAAACGACCTGGTCTATCGTGGGCTCTACGAGACCGCCTACGAGCGCCTGCGCAAGACCCATCCCTTCCCCGAGTTCACAGGGCGTATCTGCCCGGCGCTGTGCGAAGGCTCCTGCACGCTCGGCGAACATGAGCTGCCGGTGACCATCAAGGACATCGAGCACTTCCTCGACAAGTACGCCACGGCGGCGGGCAACCTTGTGCCGCGTATCCCTGCCGTAAGGACTGGCTATAAGGTCGCCGTTATCGGCTCGGGGCCGGCGGGGCTTGCCTGTGCGGAGCACCTCAATCAACTCGGCGAGACGGTCACGGTCTTTGAGCGCGCCGATCGCCCCGGCGGGTTGCTTACCTACGGCATCCCCAACATGAAGCTCGACAAAGGCATCGTCGCGCGGCGCGTTGATATCATGCAAAAGGAAGGCGTGCGCTTTGAGCTGGGCGCGGAGGTGGGAGTGGACGTGCCGCTTGCGAGTCTGCTCAGCGAATATGACGCTCTCGTACTTTGTGGCGGCGCGACGCAGGCACGTATGCTTGCAGTCCCGGGTGGCGATTTGCTGGGCGTAGCGCCTGCCGTCACCTATCTCACCAATGCGACCCGTCGTCTCATCGACGAGGGTTTTGAGGGTGAGGAGCATCTTAACGCCGAGGACAAGGACGTGTTTATCATCGGCGGCGGCGACACGGGCAACGACTGCGTGGCGACGGCGATACGCCAGGGCGCTCGGAGTGTGACCCAGTTTGAGATAACGCCCAAGCCGGTGGAGACGCGCGCTGCGGATAACCCCTGGCCGCTGTGGCCGCGCGTCTTTAAGACCGACTACGGGCAATATGAGGCCATAGAGGTCTTTGGACACGACCCGCGTGAGTTTGAGACCTCGGTGGCCGAGGTCGTCGGCGATGAACAGGGCCGCGTGGAGGCTGTGCGCGCCATGCGCTATAGGAACTTCCGGCCCATCGAGGGCACGGACGAGACGCGTCCTGCCGGGTTGGTGCTCATAGCGATGGGCTTTACCGGCCCCGAGCGTACGCTCGTCGACGCACTTGAGCTTGCAACCGATACGCGCAGCAACATCAGGACCGCGCCGGGCAGCTATGCCACCTCGTTGCCCTCGGTGTTCTCCGCCGGCGACATGCGCCGCGGCCAAAGCCTTGTGGTCTGGGCCCTGATGGAAGGCCGCCAGGCCGCCGAAGAATGCCACGTCTTCCTCAATAGGCCATTGTAAAATCGCGTATCGCGCTCTTAGTATGGGGTTGGCTGCTGACGACAAAAGAGAGCGTGCTGTCTAACACGGTCTTTTTATCGTTGCCGCAGTATACAGGGGTAGATTCTGGATAACCTCGCTGTGCATGGTTGGG
>JAITEK010000054.1 GCA_031282085.1 Coriobacteriales bacterium | reverse complement strand
CGGCGCGTGATACTCGTATCCGCCTGTTGGAAGGAGGCAAAGAGATTGGCCTGCTGCTCGGCGCTGATGCCGATACCGGTATCCGCCACCTCGAACTCAAGCTCACAGTAGGTCTCGTCCTCCGCGCGCAGCCGCGCCTCAAGCCGGATGCTGCCGCCCTCCGGGGTAAACTTCGTCGCGTTGGAGAGCAGATTGGTGACGACCTGGGCCAGGTGCTGGTCGTCGCCCTTCAGCCGGGCGGGGATGGCAGGGTCGACGACGATCTCAAAGCTCTGCTGCTTCTCGACGACGCGCCCCTCGTTGACGGTTATCACCTGCCGCAGCATCCTCTCAAACGAGAACTCTATCTCGCTGAGCGTAAAGCGCTGCGCTTCTATCTTCGACATATCGAGTATGTCGTTGATGACCCCAAGGAGGTGGCGCGACGCCCCCTCTATCTTGTCGAGGCAGTACGTCTGCTTCACGGGGTCGTCGGAGGCCAGGGCGATGTGCGTCATCCCGATGATGGCGTTCATCGGCGTGCGCATCTCGTGGCTCATGTTCGAGAGGAACTCGGATTTCGCAAGGCTGGCCGCCTCCGCTGCCTTGATCGCCTGGGTAAGCTCGGTCACGTCCATCATCACGATGACCGCGCCCTGACACACGCCGTCCTTCTCCTGCGCGGGCGTAACGTTAACGCGGAATACGCGGGTGCGGCCGTCTTTGAGCTCAACGCTCTCCTCAAACGAGAAGGTATTCGCGGTTTTGATGGTCTCCTGGCTCTGTGCGACTAAGACGTCGGTCCACTGTGCAGGGAAAAGCCGCGAGAACACCTCGTCGAGGCGCAGGCCGACCAGCTCGCGCGAGTCCGCAAAGCCCAAAAGCGCGGTCGCCGTATCGCTGCTCAAGACGAGGTGCAGCTCAAGGTCCACCATAAACACGATGCTCGACGTGTTCTTGAGCAGCAGGCGCGTGTAGAAGTCCGCAAGCTCTTTGGCGCGGTCGTTGGTGAGGCGCAGACGCTCGCTTTGCTCCTGCCTGATGACCAGTGCGTTGTAGCTGCGCTCAAGCCTCTTGTACTGGCGCTGGAGTTTGGTCAGCTCCTGCTCGCCGGTGGGCACAGGCTGCATTTTGTCGCCGGGCCTGATGGTGGCGCTTTTGCCCAGTCGTTCGGCGTGTCCGGTTTGTTGCCGCTTGTCGTTCATCGTAATCGTATCAATCCCTAAAGTGCACAGAAGGTTATGGAGCAGTTGTGGAAGCGGTTCCTCGCGACCCCGTCCACATAGCGGGTGGGGCACAGCTCGCCCATGCAGTAGGCGCCGGCAAGGACCAGCCCTTCGGGGAGCTGCTCCGCCAGGATGTCACCCTCTGCGCCAGAGTCCGCCCCCAGGATGACGGAGCGCCCGCCGCACGAGACGCAGAACACCGTGGAGTACTCGTAGTCGTGCTGCTCGGCCATCTTTGTCAGCAGGGACTCCATGGACTCACGGGCAGACACCTTGATGTCGTCGCGGCTGATGAGGCAGATGTTCGCAAGGGCGCCGACGGGCACATCGGCTATGAAGGTGCCCGCGCCGGTCTCAAGGTCGAGTGCGGCGATGTGGCGCATGAGCGGCGTCTCGTCCCCGGCCTCCTGTGTGAGCATCATGGGATACGAGGTAAACGCCATGAGCGGGTCGGACACGTCGGTGCGCAGCCCGAAGCCCTCAAGGTACTCGACAAAGGTCTCGTCGCCCACACGGTAGACGATGTTGTCGCGCGCCTCAACGACGCGCCGGATGCGCTCAGCAAACTTTGAGGTGACATGGCGGATGGAGAAGGTCGGACGCACCTCGCCCCACAGGCAGACGAGCACGATGGAGTCTGTGTACTCCTCGCCGTTGAGGAACACGCGGGCGTGCTTATACTCGTAGTAGTCAGAGCAGATGCCGCCGATGACAGGCGCATCGTGCGCCAGAGCGCCGAGCGTGTTGGCGTACTTGTCGCCGGAGAACGGTTCGCTGCTGGGGCAGAATGCGAAGATGAGCGCCGGGCGCTCGTCAAGGGCGACATCGGGGGCAGCGGTGGGGAGCGCGCGCCGGTAGGCGTCCGCCATCTCCTCCTCATAAGAATCATCAAACGGTGCCGAGGCAACCAGGGTGAAGCGCACATCGTCGGCAGTGAAGACCGTGAGGGTGACGGCGCCGTCGTGGTAGCCTTCCGTGGAGAAGGTCGCCAGCGAGGTCATGCCCGCTATCGGTATGCCCAAAAGCCGATTGAGCTCGGATGAGATAGCCGCTCCATCGGCGTCGGCATCGCACAGGAGGATGCCCGCCGAGTGCTCCTTAAACTCAAGTTGGTCCTGTATCGAGTCGACAAGTTCCTGCGCGGATACGCGCGCGTCATCAAGCTCGAATGTGGTTGCGACGGCACTTCTCATGACACTCCTCCTTGCCTGTCAGTGCTTCACTCTATCTCTTTCCACCCCCGAGCACGCACTGTCATTCCCGAGCTTGTCCGGGAATCTTTGGCTGCTCCAGCAGCCATTCCACACCAAGAGCGCGCAGTGCAACACGCCCTCGGCTTGCCGTACTCAGGCGCCGCCTTCGTAAACAGCGACCTGGGCCGTCTGCGTATAGCCGCGCGCGCCCAGCTCCTCATCAAGCGAGAACAGGCCCTTGGGGTCGGCGCCGAACAGATCGTAGCGGCTGAGGTTGGTGGAGGCGTTGTCCTCCTCCTCAACCTGCTCCTGGATGAACCAGTCGAGGAACTGCACCGTCTTGTAGTCCTTCACCCCAAGCGCCGCCTCGTTGATGGCATAAATAAGCGAGGTCACCAGCCGCTCGTGCGCAAGGCTCTCCGCGAGTATCTCGCGGATGCCCTTAAACTCGGTAGGAGGCGCGTCGATGCCGCCGAGCGTCACCGTGCCACCCGCGTTGAGTATGAAGTTGTAGATGATGAGCGCGTGGTCCATCTCCTCTTTGTACTGCACGTAGAACCAGTTGGCGTAGCCGTCAAGGCTTTTCTCGCGGAACCACGCGGACATGGAGAGATAGAGATTCGCCGAGTACATCTCGGCTACGACCTGCTCATTGAGCAGCTTTTCCACCTTAGGATCGAACATAGTCGCCTCCCTTGCCAGGCAGGACACCCCCCTGCGGAACATAGACAGTGCTTTGGATTATACCCGAGTTGCGCACGGGCCGTGGAGAAGACGACATGAGCACAACAGGGCGGGGAAACTTGCGCTAAGGATTTCATTCCAGGGTGGCAACTCCGTCTGGTGTTCTATGGCAGTCCCCACCCTCTCAGCCTCAGCCCCTGTTAATAATTATCGAGAACTCCCTGATGATTATTTACGCGCTACGAGTTTACCCCTCGTATTTCACCGATAAGCCTGTATTCAAATCAAACAAGGTTATCTCATTCGCGAACTTCACCTTCGGTGCAGTCATATTCGGTATCCTTTGGAATACTAATCTCACAGCGAAAAAGAAGGGGGTGTCGTACATAGTCTCAGCAGTCGGCTCGGGGTTAATGATTGCACAATTCTTGTTCGGAATAATCATTGCCCTTGTCACGCTCTTTGGCTCTTTGTCTGGGCCGACAACAGGCACATCTCAAAACCATAGTGCAGGGACAAGCAATAACGAACGCCCCGCAGACACAAATATGACAGTGCCCCTGCTCGAAGATTGGCAGAGAATAACCCCAATGTAGGCACAATCGACATTCCCCCTACGATGGAAGTACAAGACGGGGAGTACAGAGATTATGAGGATGACGCATCAAAGGAATTGAACATTGACGGGTCGGGGCTGCTTGTCACAATCCAACAAAAGGGACTCAACGAGTTCAACGCTAATGGCACCTATGCTCGTATACTGGTGTCTGCGCATGTCGGAAATCCGGGAGACTACGACAGCTTGACTTTTGACCTGGATGATTATTCACAGGCAGACATTGATGAACTCGACGCTTATTTCCATTCCATAGCCGATGCCGACGTCGATACGATGGCCGATGGCCCCGCCTCTATACACATAGAAGACTGGTACCCCTTCAAATTGGAGACCGTGAATGGAATGTCGTGTTTCCATTTGAGCTATACACGCACCGTCAATGGCGATGAGAAGCCGGCTTTGGTCAATTCATATATTTTCCAAGATGATTACAGAATGATTACGGTGACTATCTCGTATCGGATTGAAGACGGGCAGCTTTGGAAGACAGACCTTGATTACTCACTTAGCACATTCAGGATTTCAGGCTAAGTGTACGCGGCAGAATATTTGCTGGAATAGCAAATGGGACAGGGACGGGGCGACTGCCCCACTGTGTCCAAAATGGGAGAGTCGTCCCGTCCACCAAACTAGGATTATTTTTTGGTAACGAGTAGGTTTACTGGAGATTACTGGTGGGCCGTGAGGGGATCGAACCCGCGACCTTAGGATTAAAAGTCCTCTGCTCTACCAACTGAGCTAACGGCCCACATTCACTACTTTATCAAAACCTGCGCGTTTTTTGC
>JAITEK010000170.1 GCA_031282085.1 Coriobacteriales bacterium | reverse complement strand
ATGGTGCGGTTTCCGCTGCTACGAGGCGACTCGTTGCGGCCAGCCACGGCAAAGGAGTGCTTGAGTATCCAGTGCTGGTTGTCGGGCGTTGCGTGTATCGGGGCAGGGATACGGTTGTTATTAACCATGGCTTCGATGTGCGAGCACTGCGCCTTGAGTGCATCGAGCGTCACATCCCATGACCTTTTGTACTTTTTTGCGAAACCCTTGAGGTAGTGGCGCTCGGCAAACGGGGTGACAACAACCCGATAAATCATCGGCAAGGCAGACCCCGGCACAGAGTCAATAAACATGCTCGGGTTCTTCCTGCGTAATCAGGCTGTAGGGGATTTTCTCGTTGGGGAGACATATCTGCCAAGGTAACTGGCCGTGCGTGAACTCAACAATCTCCGCTGTGGTGGCTCCCTTCCACTTGCCCACTATCCGCTCAATAAGCTCGATTTCCTTTGCGGAGAGGTATTGCGGCGAGAACGGTTGCTCGTCAGAGAGCGCCGGACGATACCACTGGGCCTGCTTGCCGTGAGCGGTCTGGAGTTGCCCTTCATCCACAAGGATGCCCAGAACGGTAAAATACTCGTCCGCAAGCGGACCATACTCACGACGGTAATACGTCATGCCACTCATCGGCTCCAGGTGCTGATAGAACCAGGCGAAATCGGCCAGGTAAACCAGCTTGGCGAGAAAGGTCTTCGGGATGTCTTTGCCCGTTGCCTTGCGAAAACTCAGCGCAGCCTGCATCAACATCTCGCGGTACTTTCCCAAACGAGCCTGCGGAACAGCATTGTCATCAAAGAGATCCACCACATTGATGCGCAAGAATGCCGCCAGATTCTTCATCTCGCCGTACTCGATGTCCCGCTTGTCCTTCTCGATGTCACCCACCGTGGTACGCGAGACGCCAAGAACGCGCGCGACCTCTTCCTGCGAAAGCCCCTGCTGCTCTCTGATTCGTTTGAGCGTTGCCCCAAAACCCATATTTGCTCCTCCGTGCTACAACCGATTGTTGATAGACTCAGTATAGCAGGTTGAGAGTTTGCTGTGCCGTAATTTCTGCATATGTCGATATTTCGACATATGCGCTAACGAGGGTGTCAGGGGTGGGTATCAGGGTGCACGTCCCCCTGACACCCTCCCCTGACACCCCTACCTTATGCCCCGCCTCAGCCCTCCAAGGCGGCCTTCATCTCGCGGGCGTAGGCGGTGAGCGTGGGGGCGGCGCCGTCGGGGTCGGCGGCTATCATGCGGACGATGGCGCTGCCGACGATCGCTCCGTCGGCCACCTGTGCGATGGCGCGGGCCTGCTCGGGCGAGTGGATGCCAAAGCCCACGGCAACCGGAGTGTCGGTCGCCTTGCGTATGAGCGCGACCAGGGCGCCGAGATCGGTGGTTATCTCGCTGCGCACGCCCGTGACCCCCAGCGAGGACACGAGGTAGATATAGCCCGTAGCCTCGGCGGCGATACGGGTGATGCGCTCGGCTGAGGTCGGCGCGATGAGGCTGATAACGTCCACGTCGTTTGCGGCGGCGACGGAGGCGAGCTCGCCCTTCTCGTCATAGGGCAGGTCGGGGATGATGATGCCGTCGACGCCCACCTCGGCGCAGGTGGCAAAAAACGCCTCGTAGCCGTAGTAATGCACCGGGTTGAGGTAGGTGAGCAGCACGATGGGCACCTCAACCCCACGCCTGCGGCGCAGCGAGCGCACCAGCTCAAAGATGCCGTCGACCGTTGTGCCAGCGGCAAGCGCGCGTAGATTCGCCTCCTGGATGACGGGGCCCTCCGCTATGGGGTCGGAGAAGGGGATGCCTATCTCGATGAGGTCGGCGCCACCTTCGATGAGAGCAAGGATGTACTCCTCGCTGCGCTCAAGGCTGGGATCGCCCCCTGTCACAAAGGCGATGAAGGCCTTGCGGGGTGTCAGGGGGACGGGTGTCAGGGGGACGGACGGTGTCAGGGGGACGTGCACCTTGACACGCTCGTGTGGTAGACAGGGGACGGTTCCTTGTCTACTGGACGTTGCTTTCTGTTCATAAGATTCTTTCAGTAGACAAGGAACCGTCCCCTGTCTACCAACCCCGTCCCCCGACTGTCCCACTGTCCCAAACGCGTTCGCTATTCTACTCATGGATGTTCACTCCTCGGTATCGGGCGATGGCGGCAACGTCTTTGTCGCCGCGACCGCTCAGGCAGATGATTATGTTCTCCTCGGGGCCCAGCTCAGGTGCCAGGCGCCGCGCAAAAGCCACGGCGTGAGCGCTCTCAATAGCGCAGATGATGCCCTCAGTGCAGCTCAGGTATTCAAAGGCGTCCACCGCCTCGTCGTCGGTTATCGGTACGTACTCAGCGCGTCCGCTGCTGTGCAGGTACGCGTGCTCGGGGCCGATGCCCGGATAGTCAAGCCCGGCGCTGATGCTGTAGACTGGCGCGATCTGCCCGTGTTCGTCCTGGCAGAAGTAGGACTTCATGCCGTGGAACACCCCCAGCTCGCCCTTTGCGATGGTGGCGGCGTGTTGCTCCGTATTGATGCCGCGCCCGGCCGCCTCGCA
>JAITEK010000078.1 GCA_031282085.1 Coriobacteriales bacterium | reverse complement strand
CCGATGAGCACCGCAAACAGGCAGGCAAAGCCCGTGATGACCAGGGTGAGGCGTTTGCCGAGGGTCACGCGGCCGAGGATGCCGCCGTCAAAGGTGGTTACGCCGAGCATCTCCTTCTCGATGCCGGTGGCGCTGTCGCTTGAGCGCAGCAGCAGGCCGACGATGATAAAACTTGCGAGCAGCGAGGAGCCGCCCTGGCTCATAAAGGGCAGGGTAACGCCCGTGAGGGGGATGAGGCGCGTTACGCCGCCGACGATGACAAAGGCCTGGAGCGCGATGGCTGCGGTGAGGCCGACGGAGGCAAAGGCGTCTACGTCGGAGTTCGCCCGCGCGGCGATGGTAAAGCCGCGGACGCAGAACAGCACGAACAGCAGCAGGATGCCGCTCGCACCGAGCAGCCCCATCTCCTCACCGATGGCGTCAAAGATGAAGTCGCTTGAGACGAGGGGGATGTAATCGGCCATGCCGCGTCCGATGCCGCTGCCGAACAGTCCGCCGTCCGCAAGCGAATACAGGCCCTGGATGAGCTGGTAGCCTTCCTCCCGGTGGTCAAAGAGGTCGAGCCAGATGTTAACGCGCAGCTGCACGTGGTCAAAGATCAAAAAGGCCGCAATGCCGCCAACAACCGCCAGCCCCGCGCCGACCAGCACGTAGAGCTTGCGCCCGGTGGCGACGTAGATCATCACGAGGAACAGCCCGAAGAACAGAAGCGCGCTGCCCAGGTCGCGCTCAAAGACCACGATGACGAGGCTTACCACCCACATGACGAGCAGCGGGGCAAGCGTCCGCAGGTCGGGAATCGTAAAGCCGCCCACGCGCCGCCCGCCGACGGAGAGCATCTCGCGGTTATCCGCCAGATACCCTGCGAGGAACAACACGATGAGCACCTTGGCTATCTCGCCCGGCTGAAAGGAGAACGAGCCGATGTGCAGCCATATCTTGGAGCCGTATATCTCCGTGCCGACAAAGGCCGGCAGCAGCAACAACACGATGCCGAGCAGCATGAGGAGGTACTTGTAGTTGCCGAGCCTGCGCACGGAGCGCACAAGCAGCAACGTGGCGATCATGGCGGCGATGCCCACAAACAACCAGAGGACCTGGCGGGGAGCGAGCGAGGGAGAAAGCCGCATGACAAAGGCGATGCCCACGCCGCTGAGCACAAAGACGATGGGCAGCAGCGCCGGATCGGCGTTGGGGGCCAGCCGACGGATGGCAAGATGCGAGATGAGGAAGGCCGCAAACAGGCCGAGCGGCACCGCCAGCGTCTCAATGGTGAGCGGACGACCGTCGTTCATAATAGCTAGTATAAATAGCAGTATGATAACCGGACTTGCGGCCAAAAGCAAGAACAGCTCTGTGGTCCTGCGGCTCATGGGCGCTCCAGCTGTTCCTCGTACTGCTCGATGAGCTCCCAGGCCTCGTTGAGCGATTCGGCCTGGATGCCCCGCTCAAGCCCGTCTATGGTTGTGGGGTTAAGCGAGCTCACGGGTACCGCGGTCTGCTCAACACGCCACTTCAGCTCAAGGCCCAGCACCTCACCCGGCAGCCCCCGGTACAGCGTTACATAGCCGTTCTCGTTGATGAGGAAGGCCGCGTTGCGCGCGTAGGCGTAGATTCCGCCCGCCGTGCCGGCCACCAACAGGGCGAGCACGAGGAAGAACACCGCCACGCCCCAGATAAAACGCCGTTTATGCCGCGCGTTGGCCAAGGGGTTCACCTTGTTGATGTTAACGACGATAACGGTGATGTTGTCGTGCCCGCCCGCCTCACTTGCGGCGTCTACCAGCGCGTCTGCCGCCTGTTGCGGGTCGGGGTTCTTGAGGAGCAACTGCTGTATGGTGGTGGCGCTCAACATACCGCTCAGCCCGTCGGAGCACAGCATGAGCCGGTCGCCCTCGTGTACGCGCATCTCGTAGAGGTCGGGTTGGACGTGGGGGTCGGAGCCGAGCGCGCGCGTGATGACGGAGCGATTGGGGTGGACGCGCGCCTCCTCCTGGGTAATCTGGCCCCGGGAGAGAAGTTCGGCGACGAGTGAATGGTCGCGGGTGACCTGGTGCAGGCGCTGCCCCTCAAGGAGGTAGGCGCGGGAGTCGCCGACCTGTGCGAGGAGGAGGCGGTCGTTTTCTATGACCGCGGCTGTGAGCGTGGTACCCATGCCCTGTTTGCCCAAGCCCTCGCGCGCGCCGTCGATGATGGCGCGGTTGGAGTCGAGCACGGCTCGCCTGAGTGTCTCCGGGTCGGCCTCGGTGATTGCGGCCTCCTCGAATATGCGGATGGCGATCTCGCTCGCCACCTCGCCCGCGGCGTGGCCGCCCATGCCGTCGGCGACAACGTAAAGAGGTGGCGCGATGAGCAACGAGTCCTCATTGTGTTCGCGGACACGCCCCACGTCGGTGCGCGAACCTACGGAAGTGGCGCGAGCCGCCCGCGCCGCCGCCGACGCGGCGTGTGCCGGGGAGCGCGTTGAGGAGTGTGCCGGGGAGTGCGCCGAGGCGCGCGACGAGGCTGCTGTCATGAAAAACTCACTCGCATGGTCACGTCGCCGATGCCCACGACGTCGCCGTCCTGGAGTTGCTCGGCGCTCTGGACGCGTACGCCGTTGACCGTTGTCCCGTTGGTGGAGCCGAGGTCCTCAACGATGAGGTGCTCGCCGAGCGTCGAGAAGCGCGCGTGACGTCCCGAGACGTAGGAAGCAGCGATAACGATGTCGGCCCCGGGGGCGCGCCCCACAACAATCGGGCCGGTGACCTGCAACTTTACGCCGCGCAGCTCGCGAGGGCCGTGTTGTACGGCAATCGTCCAGGCGGCGCTTCTGCGGTTTTGCCCCCGCACGAGCCCCACGCCCGTCCGCATGACCACGAACAGGAACAAGAACAACAGCGCAATAAGCAGGATGCGCCCAGCTAACAGCGTTATATCTATCACAAAGCCCCTCCTGTAATCGTGTGCTGCGTTGTCTCCATCAGTTCTCCCGGAACTCCAGGACGGTTATGCCGAGGGTGATTTGGTCGCCGTCGCGTAGTAGGGCGGTGGTGACGGGGTTTCCGTTGAGGCGCGTTCCGTTGGTGGAGCCGAGGTCGGTGAGCTTCCACCTGCCGGTCGCGTCCTTCTTGAGTTGGGCGTGACGGCGTGAGATATTCGCATCGTTGATGGTTATCTCGCAGCTCTCGTCGCGCCCAAGAACAGGAGCGTCGATGAGCGCGTAGCTCTTGCCGGCGTTTATGTCGGTGAGGCGTGCCTGGCTGCCCGCAAAGGAGGCGGAGTCCGCCCGCCCGCCCGCACTTCCGCGTCCGTGCGCGCCGATGCC
>JAITEK010000090.1 GCA_031282085.1 Coriobacteriales bacterium | reverse complement strand
GCCAGAACAGGAGACAGATACCATGACAGAAGTCGGGCAGAAGGTGCAGGCGCACTATCGAGGGACTTTAGACGACGGCTCGGTGTTTGATAGCAGCTACGACCGCGGCGAGCCTATAGAGTTTGTTGTCGGAGTGGGTCAGATGATTCCCGGTTTTGACGCAGCGGTTCTTGAGATGAAGCCCGGTGAGCGGCGGACCGTGCACATTCCTGCGGCGGAAGCCTATGGTGAGCGACGCGAGGATGCCGTCCAGACCGTCCCCACAGCCTACATCCCCAATGCGGAGAAGCTCCCTGTGGGAGAGCATATCTTCTTACCCGTCGGCGATGGCCAGATGACGCGCTGCAAGGTTGTGAAGGTGGAGAACGGCGAGGCGACCTTTGACCTCAACCACGAGCTCGCGGGCCAGGACCTCACGTTTGAGATTGAGTTGGTTCAGGCTGTAGATGCCTAGAGGCTGTTGTAAAAACGTCCGCCACCGTCGGGCTCGTTTTGACAATGATGGACTGCTGAATTACGGTTGTTTGCGCAACCGTCTGGATGCCCGGGACAAGCCCGGGCATGACAAGAATGAGGGTCTCTCGGGATGGTTGTTTGTAGAGGAAGGTGGTTTGTGTGAGTGAGTGGCGAGAGCGCGTGAGTGGGTTTGCGGAGGCGCCGTATGCATATGAGTATGCGACGCTGTTTGACCTCATCAGCCTGGCGCGCGGGAAGAAGGACGCGCTCATCGTTGCGCTCGACCACATCACCGACGCAGGCAATATGGGCGCTGTGCTGCGCAGCGCTGAGGTGGTGGGTGCCACCGGCGTGCTCATCCCCAACAAGCGCGCCGCCCCCGTTAACGAGGCGGTTTACCGTGCCTCGGCAGGCGCGGTCGAGTATCTCAAAGTCGCGCGGGAGGCCAATCTTGTAAGCGCCCTCAAGCGGCTTAAAGAGGAGGACTTCTGGATAGCCGGAGCCACCGAGCACGCCCGGCAAGACATCTGGCAGGCGCCCCTTGAGGGTCGCATCGTCCTTGTTATGGGTGCCGAAGACACCGGCCTCTCCCGCCTTGTGCGTGAGACCTGCGATTTTGAGCTCAAGTTGCCCCAGAGCGGCTTTACGCCGTCACTCAATGTGGCGCAAGCAGCCACTGCCATCATGTACGAATGGCTCCGCAGGGCCCAGTGCACGCCATAGGCGGCGTTGCGTGGGAACCTGCGCTCGGTCAGGTAACCCAGCGTCACGAGGTGTCCTCCGTGCAGAAAGACGGCTTCGTAGCAATGACGCGCTTCAGATCAGCATAATGATGAAGGAGACCACAACGTCGAGGGTGAAAAGCCCTATGAGCGCCGCAAAGACGACGAAGCTCTGCCGCCCGCTCAGGCGACTGAGGAAGCGGTCGATGAGGGGCATGAATGCGTACAGCTCAAGCATCCCCAAAACCACGAAGCGTAGGGAATCCTCCAGGCAGATACGCCCGTTGAGGTTAAAGGGCTTCTCGGTGTAATCCCAGGGTTTGAAGCTAAAGAAGGTGTCGAGGAACCAGCGCCCGGCGTACTCTATCACGCAGACGATGACGAAGATCAGCACCAGGGTGAGCACGGGCGTGATGTTGAGGGAGCCGACCCGCACCGGCCTGCCGACGAAGCGTTGTAGCAGGGCCAGCAGGACCACCCCGCCCAGGCCATAGATCACCAACCAGGGGCCATGCAGCGGACCCTGCCATTGCCAGGGGTGGTGATACCAGAGGTTATCCAGCAGATTCTCGTAGATAAATCCCATAAAGGCGGTGAACAGGAAGTAGAAGAAGTACCGTTGCCAGGAGGCGACGTGTTCAAAGGGTCCTCCTGCCGGGCGCTCGCTGAACAGGTTCCTGCGCATCTTTATGGAATTTTTGGTTTCCATGCCACCTCCCTGCTTGGGCGCACGGCGTGTTGTCGCTAACAATCAGTTAAAGGAATTATACCCGGACGCCGGACTATAAGGCTTTGAGGATGCTGAGCTTTCGGTGTGTTGTCGTGTTATAGTGCTCGACATGAAGACACTGCTGGTTGATGGATACAATGTGCTGCGCAGCACCGAGGCCTACTCCCATTTGACGGAGGAGATACCCGATCACACCCATGACGCTTTTAACCGCGCGCGGCAGACCCTGGTAACCGATGTTGCCACCTTCGCCGGGCGCGACTATGAGGCGACCATTGTTTTTGATGGGGGCGGCAACCCGCAGTCCACGGGCGAGCGGCGCGAGGTGGCGGGCATCCACGTCATCTTCTCGCCGGCTGGCACTTCGGCGGACAGCGTCATAGAAGAACTCGCGCGTGCGGCCGTGAAGCGGGGCCGGGAGGTGCTGGTGGTCACCTCGGATGCCGCGACACAGTGGACGGTGCTCGGCGGCAGGGTGACCCGGATGTCCGCGGCGGGCTTTGTGCGGGAGATGAGCGGCGTCCACCAGGGAGTGAGTGAGGCAGCCGAGCAGCAGGCGAGCAAACGCACGCTCGCGCAACGCCTCGACTCCCGCACCCGCGAGGCCCTCGAACGCCTGGCCCGCGGCGAACGCTGAGGGGGAATGCAGGACAGAGGGGCGGGGCAACTGTCCCACTTGGCGAGGTTGTTGTCGCATCGAGAACGTGCCATCGTGTGGGACAGGTGCCCCGTCCCTCTGTCCCATGCTTGACAGGCTGGGGGCAGGACCCTAGTATGAGGCGAATCTATTAAACATATAAGTGTGATAGTTATACCGAGAAGGAGGAGCCGACGCCATGGGTGATACGGCCAAAGTGCAAAGCGCCACCGAGCGCATCCAGGCAGGGCCGCGCATCAGCGAGGAGGAGTTACTGAGCCGCGTTGAGGAGGCGCCGTTTGGGCCGCGCTCAAAGGACCTGGCGCGGGCGGCGGCACACTACGAGTCACTCGGCGGCGTGGGTTGGGGACTGTTCTCGGTCACCCCGGTCATAGAGCGCGGGCAAGGCTCGCTGCTCTACGACGCGGACGGCCGCCGTTATATCGACCTGCTCTCGGGCTTCTCGGTGAGCAACCTGGGCAACTGTCACCCGGCCATAACGGCGGCGATACAGGAGCAGGCGGCCACGCTCACGCACTTCTTCGATTTCTCCCACCCTCAGCGCGTCCGGCTTGCCGAGCGCTTAAGCGAGCTCTCCGGCATCGCGGGTACGCCGCGGGTACTCTTTGGCGCCACCGGCTCCGATGGGGTAGAAGGCGCCATCAAGGCGGCGCGCTTCTACACCGGCAAGCCCTACGTGCTGGTCGCTAAAGGGGACTACCATGGCGCGACCTTTGGCACGATAGGCCTCACCAGCAGAAAAGGCATGAACGCCAACTACTATCCCGGCTCAACGGACGGCAATGTGGGCTTCTTTGGCTTTCCGCATCCGTATCGGGAGGGGCTCAGTGAGTTCGGCGGCTTTGGGGCGGAGGCCCTCGCGGAGCTTGAGCGCAGCCTTACGGGCACGTACTCGCCCTACGCCGATGGCGCTGGCAACTTGGTCGCGGCCATTTTGGTGGAGCCCTTCCAAAGCTCGTCGGGCTACTATATACCGCCGCGCAACTACCTCAAGGAGCTGCGGCGCATAGCCGACGAGCACGGCATCCTCCTCATCATCGACGAGGTGCAGAC
>JAITEK010000084.1 GCA_031282085.1 Coriobacteriales bacterium | reverse complement strand
AGGCTCGACCAATAATCCCAGTTGTTCTGCGCGCTGCGGCAGTTGGTCTTGGGGTCGCGTTTGACGGCGTGGTTGAGGTCGGGGAACTTGTGCGGGTCGCGGATGAAGAACACGGGGGTGTTGTTGCCCACGAGGTCCCAGTTGCCCTCCTCCGTATAGAACTTGGTGGCAAAACCGCGAATGTCGCGCTCAGCGTCGGCCGCGCCACGCTCGCCAGCAACGGTGGAGAAGCGCACGAATACCGGCGTCACCTTGCCGACGCCGTCAAAGACCTTTGCCGCCGTGTACTTGGTGATGTCGTGCGTGACCGTGAAGGTGCCAAAGGCGCCTGAGCCTTTTGCGTGCATACGACGCTCAGGGATGACCTCGCGGTCGAAGTGCGCGAGCTTCTCGAGGAACCACACGTCCTGCACGAGCATCGGCCCACGAGGTCCCACGGTTATGGCGTCGGTGTTGTTGGGAACCGGGGCGCCCGCGGAAGTAGTGAGCTTGTGGTCGGTCTCGGGCGTGGGGAGCGGAGCCGGAGCCTGTGGATTCGTATCCTGGTTCATAGTGAACCCCCTATCGTATGTAGTCCCGTCATTTGATGTAGGGTTCACACTATACCCTCTACGGGATTCTGTCGAGACCCTGTCGGTTTGGAGTGGGTGTCAATACAAAAAAAGGCGACGGTGCGGGGCACTCGTCGCCTTTTGGGTGTGTTGCGGGGTGGGTGGTTACGCCTGGGCGTCCTCACCCTCGTCGGGCTCGGCGTCTGCTTCGGCGGCAGCGTCCTCGTCTAGCTCGGCTTCGGCGGCGGCGATGTCCTCACCTTCAACGACGCTGAGGCCTATCTGGCCGAGAAGCTCGTCGAGCTCGTTGGCGTCGTTTTGGTTGGCGCGCACCTTAAGCGTGCCACCCAGGGTATCGTCATCGGGGTCTACGCTGTAGCTGAGCGGAACCTCACCCTCCATGAACAGGTCGCTGTCCTCGGGGGAGAACACCATCTCGAGCAGTTTGGAGACGTCTGGCTCCTCCTCCTCTTTGGGGCCCTCGAGGATGTAGAGCAAGTCGCGCTCGGCCAGGCCCGCCTTGAGTTCCTCGATGGCCTTGCCACCGATACCCTCGATGCGCAGCAGGTCCTCCTCGGTCTTGCCGATGAGCTCGCCGACCATCTCGATGCCTACCTCGGAGAACTTGTTGGCCCAACGCTGGGACACGCCAAGGTCGTCAAAGAGATACAGGCGCGCGACCTCCAGGGGGATGCCGTGCACGCGGCGGTCGCCCGGCAGAGAGCCAATGTAGTTTACCAGGCCGTTCGGTGAGTTGAGGTAGTCCTCGCCGTCGAGCGACCATTCGGTCGGCTGTGGCAGGAGGCTCTCCAGCTCACGCAGCTCGCTGGGCGCCCATTCGGGCAGCACCTCGAGCTTGCCTTTGACCGGCTCCAGCGGCTCACCCTTATAGGTGAGGTTGACTTCGCGATAACGCTTGAGGCCCGTACCAGCGGGAATAGGCTTACCGATGATGACGTTCTCCTTGAGACCGAGCAGGTCGTCGGCCTTGCCCTCGATGGCGGCGTCCGTGAGCACCTTGGTGGTCTCCTGGAACGACGCTGCCGAGAGGAAGGAGTCCGTCGCGAGTGAGGCCTTGGTGATACCGAGGAGCAGGGGCGAGCCAACCGGCACTTCCCCACCCTCAAGCGCAATGCGCTCAGCCTCGCGAGAGAATTCGTAGGCGTCCACCTGTTTGCCGGGCAGATAGTTGCTGTCGCCGGCGTCGGTGATGGCGACCTTACGCAGCATCTGGCGCGCGATGACCTCGATGTGCTTATCGTTGATGTCCACGCCCTGGCTGATGTAAACGTCCTGCACCTGCTTGACGATGTAGCGCAACGTGGTGTTGGAGTCCGTGAGACGCAGCAGGTCGTGCGGGTTGATGGAGCCCTTGGTGAGCTGCTGGCCGACCTCCACCTGCGCGCCTTCTACCGTGTCCGGCAGAAGCTGGGCGCGTACGGAGATCTGGTACTCGCGGAAGTTGCCTTCCTTATCGGTAATGGTAAGCGTCCGCTGGTTGCGGTCGCCGGTGATCTGCAAGGTACCGGCGATCTCGGCGAGGATGGCCTGGCCCTTGGGGCGGCGCGCCTCGAACAGCTCGGTAACGCGGGGCAGACCGTGGGTGATGTCCTCACCCGCGACGCCACCGGTGTGGAAGGTACGCATCGTGAGCTGGGTGCCCGGCTCGCCGATGGACTGTGCCGCGATGATGCCGACCGCCGTACCGATGTTGATGGGGCGCGAGGCCGCAAGGTCCCAGCCGTAGCACTTCTGGCAGACGCCGCGATGGGCGTGGCAGGTCATAATCGTGCGGATACGCACTATCTCAAGACCAGCGTCAACCAGCTTCTGCGCGTCGGCGAGCGAGGTTATGTACTGGTCTTTGTCGAGCAGTATCTCGCCCGTCTCGGGATGCACGGCCGGCTCGAGCAGGCAGCGACCGATGAGGTTACGATCGATCTCGTCCTTGTCGTTCGTGAGGCTGTAATCGATGCCGTCCTCGGTACCGCAGTCCACCTCGCGGACGATAACGTCCTGTGCCACGTCGACGAGACGACGCGTGAGGTAACCGGAGTCCGCAGTACGCAGCGCCGTGTCGGCCAGACCTTTACGCGCGCCGTGCGTGGAGATGAAGTACTCAAGAACGGAGAGACCCTCGCGGAAGTTCGCCTTGATGGGGCGGTCGATGATCTCACCTTTCGGGTCGGACATGAGACCGCGCATACCGGCGAGCTGACGGATCTGCTTGATGTCACCACGGGCGCCGGAGAACGCCATCATGTAGATGGGGTTGAACTTGTCGAAGTTGGCGGCCATCGCCTCTCCGACCTCCTCGTTGGCGGCATTCCAGATGTCAACCACCTGGCGGTGGCGCTCATCGGAGCTCATGAGGCCCAGCTCGTAGTCCGCGTCGATGGCGGCGACCCTGCGGTCGGCCTCGGCGAGGATGGCTTCCTTCTCGGGCGGCACCGTCGCGTCGTAAACGCTTACGGTAACGCCGGCGCGCGTCGCGTAGTGGAAGCCGATGGCCTTGAGACCGTCGAGTATCTCGGGCATCTGGGAGACCGTGTAGCGGTTGCAGCAGTCCTCCACCAGACGGGCTGTTTCCTTCTTGTTCATCTCGTAGTTCACAAAGGAATGGTCCTCGGGCAGCACGTTGTTGAAGGTGATGCGTCCGATGGTGGTCTCGATGCGCTCACCGGCCTTGCGCTCCTCAAAGACTCCATAGGCCGTCTCTACAACCGTGTCCTTTACGAGACGCACCTGTATCCTGGCCTGCAGGTCTACATCCGCACGCGAGTCGTAGGCGTTGAGCGCGTCATCGAAGCTCATAAAGGCGCGCCCCTCGCCGGGGAAGCCCTCGCGGGCGGCCGTGAGGTAGTACAG
>JAITEK010000059.1 GCA_031282085.1 Coriobacteriales bacterium | reverse complement strand
GCATATCGCCCGCGACGATGGCACGCGCAAACTCCTCGAACTCAGCAAGCAGCGGCTCCTTGAAGGGCACGAACACCTTTTCGACAATGCTCTCCTGCCGGTAGGAGATATCACGCCCAACATCAAGCGTATAGTGGGTCTTGCGCGAGATCTCCACACTTCGGTTGAGGCAATCGACGATGATAAACGCCTTACGCCCCGTGATCTGGATGGCGCGTATTTTGGACTCCGTGGCACGGCTCGCCGTCAGGCTCGCGACGGTGCCCCCCTCATACTCAAGGAGCGCCTGGGCATAATCCAACTTATCGGAATGGACCTGCGCCCCCTGAGCGCTCAGGCGTCGCAGAGGCAGGGGAACCAACCAGTTGAGGATGTCGAGGTCATGCACCATCAGATCATGGACAACATCGGCGTCCTGAACGCGCTCATCGTAGGGAGAAAGCCGCCGGAAGTCGATGGCGATGATGTCGTCGCGCTCTACGATGTCGGCCAGCGTCGCGATGGCAGGGTTATAACGCTCAACATGCCCCACACAGAGCGTGACCCCCTGGGCTTCGCAGGCCGCGATGATGGCGTCGGCGTCCTCAAGCGTAAGCGCGATGGGTTTTTCCACCAGCACATGGCGCCCCTTTGCCGCAGCCGCACAGGCAAACTCCCGATGCAGGAAGGAGGGCACCACCACATGCACCGCCTCAACAGCCTCAAGCATATCTTCAAAGCGACTAAAGGCTTCTATCCCATACTGCTCGGCCTGCCCAGTGGCGGCTGCCGCATCCGCGTCATAAAGGCCGACGAGTTCAAACTGCGGCATCGTTGAGAGCACTCGCAGATGATTGCGTCCCATGTTGCCCACGCCAGCGACTCCCACGCGAATAGGTGTAGTGCCTGTCATCAGAGTGCCTCCCGTATCGCCTGCGTTACCGCTTCTATCTCCCCGTTTGTGAGGTAGGGATGCATGGGTATGCTAAAGACCGTGCGCGAGAGTTGCTCGCTTGTGGGTAGGGAACCGGGCTCGTAGCCCAGCAAGCGGTAAGCTGTTGAAAGGTGTACCGGCTTGGGGTAGTAGATCGTCACAGGGATATTCTGCTCGCGCAGGTGCCCCACGATGGCGTTGCGTTGAGCTTCGTCAGCTGCGGTGAGCGTGTACTGCGCCCAGACCGACCGCAGCTCGCTCGGCACAGTGGGCACCGTGAGAACATCCGCAAGACGCTCGGTATAGTCGGCGGCATGGGCGTTGCGCGCCTCTATCTCATCTGCGAACAGCTTGAGCTTTGCCAGGAGGACGACCGCCTGAATGGTGTCGAGCCGCCCGTTCATGCCAAGACGGACGTTGTCGTAGCGATCTGTGCCCTGGCCGTGTACGCGTATCGACTTGCAGCGCTCAAATAACTCATCGTCATCCATGAACACCGCACCACCGTCGCCGTAGCAGCCCAGAGGCTTCGCGGGGAAGAACGAGGTAGCCGCAACATCGCCCAGAGATCCGGCGCGCCGTCCCCGATACTCGCCGCCAAAACCCTGCGCGGCGTCCTCAAGGACAAACAACCCGTGCTCCTTGGCAACCGCTGAGATTGCGTCGTAGTCGGCAGGCAGGCCGAACAGGTCGACGGGGATGATGCCACGCGGGCGCAACACCCCTTCGGCCTTCACGCGGTTAATCGCCTGTGTGAGTGAGTCCACACTGATATTGAAGGTGTCGGGTTGCACGTCGACAAAGACCGGCGTCGCCCCAACGATGGAGACACACTCGGCCGACGCGAAGAAAGTGAAGGTAGGGACAAAGACCGCATCGCCCGGCCCCACTCCGTAGGCCATCAGCAGCAGGATAAGCGCATCGGTGCCGTTTGAGCAAGTCAGGACATGGCAGGTCTGGGCAAAGGCCGCAAGCTGCTCCTCCAACTCAGATACCTGCGGCCCCATGATGAACTTTTGGCTGTTTAGCACCGCGTCGATACCCGTACGCACCTCATCAGCAATCAATGCGTGCTGCCTGCCTAAATCTATGAATTGCACGATAGCTCACTCTCTCTGTTTGATTCGATTGAAGTGTCTTGAACATGATACCCGTTACACGCGTTCTGTGCCTTGCAGCAACCCGTACAGCTCTGAGATGAAAGTTGGATAGTTCTTTTGGGCGCTGAAGTTCTTCTCCCATAGAATACGGGCCTTTTTGCGTAAAGCTCGATACTCTTGAAGATCACATTGCGCGAGCGAAAGCAATACCTGAGCTATATCCTCTGGTTTTACGTCGGGAGGTAAGGTCATGCCCGAAGACCCGTCTATAACGATTTCGTCCACCGATCCAACCGCCGTTGCGACAACGGGAATACCGAACGAGATTGCTTCCATCATCGTAACAGGCAATCCCTCAGAGGCGCTGGCGCTCACAAACACATCAACAGGATGAGTGCGATAAAACTCCATAAGTTGCGCGTTGGGGATCTGTCCTCGTAGCGTCCAGTCTGTCTTTTTCAGCACTTTTTGAGCGAGTTCCCGTATCTTGTTTTCTTGCCCACCAGAACCAAAGTGTATCCATCGCAAAGAGACTGACGTGCTACTCTCGAGCAGCGCAAGCGCTTCGACCAAGAGATCGACGCGTTTGAGCGGAATGAGGTTGGCGCAGCTTACAACGGTGAATGAATCCCGCTCGTTTCCCTGCGCCTCATAAAACCCGAGCCCGTTATCCACTGTGCCCAAGTAAGCAGCTTCTACCTTTGCAGAGTACTCGGGAAAACGTTGCTTTAGATACGCTGCCCCCCTGTGGGAAATAGGAAACACCCGACTGATGCGCTTGAGGGCAACCATTCGGAGAGGATGATAGCCTGTAGGACTCACATCCTCCCACAAATCGTAACGATGGGCACGAGCGACTATGGGCATGTTGAGCCCAAGTTGCTCCTGCGCAAGGAGTGCAGCGACTACCGTGTCGTGAAACCAAAAACTGTATATGAGCGGTGGCGCGTCAACGCTGAAGATACCTTGTGAAAACAACCTGTCAATCGCCTTTTGGATGTCCCGTACCTTGCGGATGAAGTAACGAAAATACAGCCAGCGCTCTGGGTGGAAGCGTTGGGCCTGCATGTCGCGTTCGCCCCTGAGCACTTTGAGCGATGCCTCCGCCTCTGTAAGAGGAAGGAGAAGGCTCAGCTTGGAAACTTCTGGAATATCAGCGGCGACAACCTGTACGTTTGCGGGAACAACACGCGTCTGCTCATCAGAAGTCCTGGCGGCGACAGCGAGAACAACCACCTTGTCGAAGGCATCGGCAAGATAGGGTATCTCGTTTTCTATGAACTCCTCACCCGTTTTGAAGGGAAACGTTTTTGTGATGAGGAGCAACTCCTTGGTCATCTTTCTCCTTTTTTTGAAAGCCCCTGCTCTCCTAGGAGAACGTACCACGCATATCCAGCGTTGAGAAATCCTTGAGCGGTAGCTTGACGGGCGCTCCATCGCGAGCCGACTTATAGATCGCCAATACCAACTCAAGCGCATTGCGGCCGGCACGGGCGTCGATGGCGGGCGGGCGGTCCTCTTGGATTGCCGCGACAACGTCGGCGTACAGAGGGGTATGGCCAAAGCCGTATACGTCATTCGGCTGCTCGTTTGCCTCACGCATCACCTGCTCGGGGTCATCGGCGCCATCGGCAAAAGCCCAGTGCTCGATGGTGTTCACCGAGGTACCGCCAGCCTTAACCGTGCCTTCGCTTCCGAAGACGTACAAGGTCTCCTCAAGGTTCGCCGGGTACACATCGGTGGTGCCCTCGATAAGCCCGTAAGCGCCGTTCGCAAAGCGCACGAGGGCAAGCCCCAGGTCTTCCGCCTCAATGAAGTCATGCGCCAGCCGGTCGGTGTAGGCAAAGACCTCGGTGATCTCGTCGCCCATCATCCAGCGGAGTAGGTCGATGTTGTGAATGCACTGGTTCATCAGCGCGCCGCCGTCTTGCTCCCAGGTTCCGCGCCACGGCGCCTGCTCGTAGTAGGGAAGGCCCCGGTTCCAACGGATATGCGCCGTCGCATAGAACAGCCGACCGAAACGCCCGGCCTCCAGCGCCGCGCGTAGAGCCTGGATGGAGCGGTTAAAGCGGTTCTGGTGGCAGGCGCAGACTTTTACACCCTTTACTTCGGCACACTCGATGATGGCGTCGGTGTCGGCAAGGGAAAGCGCGATGGGCTTCTCGATGATGAGGTTGACGCCCGCCTCAATGCAGTCGAGCGCTATCGTGGCATGTTTGCCGCTCTCGGTGCAGATAGCGATGAGGTCGAGGTCCTCGGCGTTGAGCATCTCACGGTAATCGCGGTACAGCCGAGGCCCTGGCTGTTGCGCTCCCGCCTCGTCCGCAAGCTGGGCACACAACTCCTGCTTGGCGGCAAGCGCCTCATCCTCAGTGTCACAAAGCGCCACAAATTCAAGGCCGTTTGCCACAGCCGCCCGCAGATGATTGGCGCTGATGCGACCGCAACCGATAAGCCCGTAACGCAACTGCCGAGACGCCATCACAGCACCTCGATGTTGTCGCGGGGCGTAACAGCCGCGAGCGCGTTCTTGGTATCGAAGATTACGCGAGCATGCCTTTGCACAAAGGGGTAGTCAACGTTTGTGTGAGCGGTTGTCACAAGGACGAGATCGGCGCGTTCAATAACTTCGGCGTTCAACTCGGGCAGACTCTTTTGTTCCTCGCCATCCAGCCTAAAACGCGCAACCCACGGATCAAAGACCTCAACTTCGGCGCCCTCCTCCTTGAGGAGCCGGATGACCTTGAGTGCGGGGCTCTCGCGATAATCGTCTATGTCCTGCTTGTAGGCAACGCCCAAGATAAGAACACGCGAGCCATTGATAGCCTTCTTCTGACGGTTGAGTATGCGTGAGACACGCGAGACGCAGTAGGCAGGCATGGAGTCGTTGATGCTGGCAGAGGCCTCTATCATCGAGATATGAAAGCCGTACTCTCGCGCCTTCCAGCTGAGGTACTGCGGGTCGAGGGGGATGCAGTGCCCGCCCAGGCCGGGCCCGGGATAAAACGCCTGAAACCCGTACGGCTTGGACTTGGCGGCGTCCACAACCTCCCAAATGTTGATGTCCATACGGTCGCAGAGGATGGCAAGCTCGTTTATCAGACCGATGTTGACGTTGCGATAGGCATTCTCAAGCAGCTTCTCCATCTCGGCGACGCGCGGGGAGGAGGTCTCAACGATCTCGCCCTTAAGAACAGTCCGATACATGGCGGCTATGACCTCCGTGGCGTCTTTTCCGATAGCGCCGACGACCTTGGGCGTGTTGCGCGTCTTAAAGAGCACGTTGCCCGGGTCGACACGTTCCGGCGAAAAACCGAGGTAGAAGTCCTTGCCACAGACCAGACCAGAGCCTTCTTCAAGAAGGGGGCGAACCAACTCCTCGGTTGTACCAGGGTAGGTGGTCGACTCAAGCACAACCATCGTCCTGGGCTTGAGATAGCGCGCAATGGCACGCACCGACGAGACGACATAGCTTATGTCGGGCTGCTGGTGCTCGTCGAGCGGTGTCGGCACGCAGATGGCGATAAAGTCCGCATCGGCAACCAAGCCGAAGTCGGTGGTGGCGGAGAGCAGACCACTTCTCACCAGATTGCCCAAGTCGTCGTCGATAACATCACCGATATAGTTCTTCCCGGCGTTTACCAAGGCGACCTTGTCTTCCTGCACGTCAAAGCCAACGGTGGTAAACCCCGCCGCGGCCTTCTCGACGGCGAGGGGCAGGCCGACGTAACCTAATCCGATAACGGCAACCCGCGCCGTCCGCTCGGCAATCTTCTCAAGCAGCTCCTGCTTTATGCTCGTCAACGCTGTACTCCCTCTAACTCCATGGATAACTCTGCCCTGCTGTTTCAGCGATGATTATCATACCCGACATCTGCCTTGTTGTGGCCCCTGACACGATATAGACAACACAAAAACCATGGCAAACCATGCGAACGGCCTTTGATATACTGCTTAGAGATTATCTGACAGGAAAGGGCCCCATGCCTCTCAAGCTGCTGTATATCACTTATATCGACACACAGGATGTTGCCTTATCGGGTTCGTCCGTCCGCGCGCTGAAGATGCTCGAGGCTTTCCGCTCCTGCGGTTGCGAAGTCATGCTGTTGGATGGCTGGAACCGCAAAGACAAACTCCGCGAACGCGATGAGCGCGTCAAGGCCCTCCTGATGCGCCTGCAAACGGAACGTCCCGACGCCTGTTATTGTGAGCTTCCCTCCGGCCCCCTGTTCTGCAAACGCGACATCACCTTGCTGCAGGAGCTTAAACGACAGGGCATACCCTTGGCGCTGTTCTATGGCGACGCTTATTGGCGCTTCCCCGCGTTTCGCGATGTTGAGGGTACGCGCGATCGGCGCAACTTACCGGCCTTCCTCAAAGACTCCCTCATCTATTGGATGCAGCGATACGACTGGCGTGTGTACCGCAAAACCACAACCAGGATATACTTCCCTAGCGCCTCAATGGCCGAACTTTTTGATGCGCCTGCCTGGGGCGTCTCCTTTCCGGGAACCAGCCCTCTGGTGCTTGAGCCGCCCGCTGCTCGCCCTGTCGGCGCCACGCCGACAGGCATCTACGTGGGCGGCGCCTCGCCTCGCTATGGGACTCCCCTCTTGCTCGAGTCCTTTGAGCGCGCCAATGCGGAGGGCAACCGAGCGAATCTCATCCTTGTCTGCCCTGAGGAGCGGTGGGCGCAACTTCCTGAGAAGACACGACGACTGGAAGGCCAACCTTGGCTACAACGCCGCACCGCATACGGCGCTGAGCAACTCGCACCTCTCTACCAACAGGCGGACTTTGCCTGCCTGCCACTGCGACGCAACATCTACAACGATTTCGCAATGGCGATAAAGCTGTTTGAGTACCTCTCCTACCACAAGCCCATCCTTGCTACCGACTGCAAGGAAATGGCGGCATTCGTTGCGTCCGAGGATATCGGCATCGTCCGCAAGGATACGGTGGAAAGCTACGCTGACGGCATCCGGCAGATAGCAGGTGATGCGCAGCTCCGCGCAAATCTGGCTGCCCGCTGCGCCATCGTGAGCGAACAGAACTCCTGGAAGGCCCGCGCCCAAGCCATACTAGACGACTTTGCCGACCATTGTTCTAGCTAGAATTGGTTGTAGATGAACTCACGCGGCATGTTCAAGTCGGAGAATAAGACGAACCATGCAAGAAGGAGCATCAGGATCAGGCAATAGGAGCCGGTCAAAAAAGGCTTTACCCAGACCTTCCGCTCTACATACATTCTGACCTGCCCATACAGGGATTTGAGCCCAGCCATCACCCCGCCTCCCCGTTTTCCCGGGAATACGCTTCTATCGCCTGTTCGACCTGTACCCAGCCGCGCCAACCAAGGTGCATTATGTCAAAGAGGAAATACTCCTCGTACTCATGGCCAGAGAAATCCGCGTAACGCGTATCCATCTCATCGCAAAGGTCACGGATCGCCTGATACAGGGCCATACGGTCAGCTTGAGGATGCCCTGCGTAATCGTACCACCACCCGTTGACCGGAACGATTACCAGCAAAGGCTCAACGTCATTCTCCTGACAGACTTGCAAGAACAATCGCAGGTCGTCGAGTTCGGGGGATGGCATAAAGCGGCTCAGCGCCTTGCTATCCTCAAGCGCGACAAAGTCATCGGCAATATAGGTGTTCCAGTAACCTGTCTCTATCCCAAAGTCATTGCCCGCACAGGCCTTCTCACCTGCTAATGTGGCGTCTTCCAGGAGAGCGTTCCAGTCTGGCCCGCCCAAGGCGGCTTCAGTTTTGTTTGGATATATACCCTCTGCGACGGCGCGCTGCTTTGCTCTGCGCAACTGTATATCCTCTACGAACGAATAGCCGAGTTCATCGAAAAAACTCAACGGTGTGCCCTGTTCGATTCCCCGCGCCCGCTGCTGATTGATGCCAAGCCCTGTTAC
>JAITEK010000055.1 GCA_031282085.1 Coriobacteriales bacterium | reverse complement strand
CTGCTCAAGATGAAGTCGATGAAGTCCTGCGCAACGGGGCTGACCTGCCCTTTGGTCACAAGGTTGAAGGGGCGCTGAACGGCGTAGCTGCCGTTCTTCACGTTGTCGGTGGTGGCGGGTACTCCGTCGATGTCGAGTGCCTTGACCGAGCTATCGAGCGAACCCAGTGAGATATAGCCTATCGCAGCCTTATCGCCGGACACCGTGGTGAGCATAACGGCCGTTGAGTTGGTGACGACCGCGTCCGGCGTGGTGTGGTCGACCTTCTCCTCGTCCTGGATTTTGAGCAACTCGATAAACGCCGAGCGTGTGCCGCTGCCGTCCTCACGCGACACAACGGATATGGCGCCGGTAGCGCCTCCGGTGGTGCCAGTATCGGCGCCGGTACCAGCGTCGTTGCTCCCCGCACAACCATATGCAGCGATTGCGACCGCAGCTGCCACCGCGAGCGCGAGCGTAACGATGACGAACGAACCGAACTTCTTGAACATCGTGCCTCCTGTCTGATGAATGACTGTCGTTTCTTTGACGACATCTATTCTGCTGAGGCAGTATCAAATCCGTGTCCGAGTTTTATCAAATCCCGGTAAAATCGAGGCAACGCGAGACGGGTCGTGTGCCGCGTGCGACACACGGGTTATTCGGCGACGAACCAGTGGGTGGCGCGCGCGGCGAGGAAGCCCTCGCGCGCAAGGGTGGCGAGCAGGAGCTCCACCTCGTCGGGCAGCGTCACGTCGCGGGCGGCGGAGCGCTCCACTAAGTTGAGGGCCTCGGTGAGCTCCTCGGTGGTAGTCCCCGGCGCAGCCAGGACAAGGCGCAGCAGCTCGGCACGTTTCTGACGCACCGAGCCCTCAAAGGCCGATTGGCGCGTATGGTGGCGCGAGCGGCGCGAGGGGTTGGGCATGATGCTCTTGAGGTGATTGCCGTAGTCCAGCAGAGCATAGTACCAACCTCGAGGGTCACTCTTATCGCAGGTCTCCTCAACCAAGGGGATGAGCTCGCGGTCGGCCACCTGATCACAGTCTGGGAAGAAGTGATGGAGGTACACCGCGCGTACATTCGTCTCAAGGTAGACCTGCGGCTGCCCGTAGGCAAAGACGCACACGCCCGCGGCTGTGGCCGGCCCGATTCCCGGCAGCTCGAGCAGCTGCTCATAGTCGCGCGGCAAGCGCCCCTCGTATCGCTCTGCGCAAAGCTCGCAGCTGCGCTTGAGCGCCAAGGCACGGCGATGGTACCCCATCCCCTGCCAAAGCTCCAGCACGTCGGTTGTGGAGGCGGCCGCCAGCGCATCGACCGTAGGAAACGTCGCCATCCATCGCTCCCAGTATTTAAGGACACGCGCCACCTGGGTCTGCTGGAGCATGACCTCGCTCACAAGGACGGCAAACGAATCGGTGGTGTTGCGCCAAGGCAGCTCACGATACAACCGCGCGCCCTCACGACGCACTAAGGCGGCAAAAGAATCGCGGGGGGTGGGAGGTCTCTTTGAGCCGGACGTCACTTCGTTGCAGCGATGGAGGCCGTATTGGAGGAGAGATAGGCGGATTTGCCCTCGATGAGGTCCTTGATGGTCACCGAGGTGAGGTAGTCCTTGAGGATGGAGTTGGCGCCTTCCCACACGCGGTGGAACTGACAGCCCTTGCGCCGGGAGCACCAGTCCTTATCATTCGTGCAGATGGCGATGCTCACCGGTCCCTGGACGACCTCGATAAGCCGATACAGCGTAAGCTCGTTCGGGTCGACGGCCAGAAGCATGCCGCCACGGGCGCCGCGCACCGAGGTGAGGATGCCGCTGCGCACGAGATCGTGTTGGATGCTGCGAGCGAAAGCGTAGGGTACGCCCTGCATCGAGGCCGCATGACGCACAGAGAGGGGCCGACCATCAGCTTGTAGCAAAGCGGCAATAAGGCGGATGGCGTAATCGGTTCTTCTTGATATTTCCATAATCCTTCATCCTTAACAACACCCAAAGGTTACGCTTGAACTCGAACACCTTGCACGCTCCTGGTTCCCGAACCAAGGGCATTTTCCCCATGCCGTAGTGTAGCATAAATGCTACTGATTGCGATACATATCTTCTTCAAGATCATGTGCGAGTTGGATGACGGCTTCGTTCTCGACCTGCTGGTATTGGGGCGACTCGTGGTCGAGGAACGGCGCGAGCTGTACCATGGCGTCGCCAAGAGTAACGCGGTTGTATCTGCCGGTGCGCAAGGAGACGCGATAGGCCTCCTCAACAGCCGCATGGGCGGCAGAGACCAGCTCGCTGCGCGAAAGCCCCTCGGAAAGCTGGGCTATCCTGTCTATGTCCAGTTCGGTGAATGAAGGGTGCTCGCTCGCGAAGCTGATGAGCACGGCGCGCCGCTCGTCTTCCCGCGGAGAGGCCACCTCTATCTCGTGGATTACGCCGAGCAAGCTGCGCAGAGGCTCCCGCAGCGTAGCCTTGCCCTGGGCGGTTGCCATGATGACGATACCGGGCTTCTGCCGCAGGGCGCGCAGGTAGCCGGTTATCTCGGCCTGCATCGAACGGGCCGGTACGCCCATCATGCCCCTGAACATGGCGCCGCCGCGCTTGATGGCCTGCTGCTCGTTGTCGAACATCTCCTGCAGGAGATCGATATTCTCTATCAGCACGGTGCAGGGCGTTACCATGTCCATAAAATCGGGCGGGTTGCCGAACAGGCCCCGTTTGAAGGGCCCTACGAGTTTGATGGTACCGTTGCCCTGCGCATCGAGGTCGACGGAGATATGAAGTACGGGAAACCCTATCTCGCCCGCGGTCGCATGGGCAAAAAGCGAAACGTCCTCGCGGGCAGGGCCGAAGAACAGGAACATGTCGCTTAACGAGAGCTGCGAAACGCCGTGCATGGCCGCGCTGCGCTCGATGAACAGACGGTGGGCGGCATCGCTCGCTGAGAGGAAACCGAAGCGCCGCATATGCTCAAGGGCCTGGGTGTAGCCGGATAGTGCCTGGTAATCGAGGCGCCTCTGACGCGCCTCCTCCCTACCGCGGTTGCTGAACTCGCGCAGCTCCTTGCCTATTCTCGCAAGGCCGGTCTTGGAGGCAGGCTCCTGCTCGGGCTGCTCCACATGGGCGATGTCTTCCTGCGCGGGGTCGTCCTCATCCTCATCGACAACCAGCCCGATCTGCTCGAGAGCCGATTTGAGTGAGTCGATGAGCTTCTCGCTGTCCGAATCGACCATCTCCTGGGAGATGACGTCCGCTATGTTCTCCAGGTCGTCAACCGTGATGCCCATGTCCTCAAGCTGGCCCAGGGCGAGGGTCTGCAGGCGCATCGTCGCGCGCTCGTTCTGCTCGGGATTATTGTGGGGCGACAGCTCGCTGAAAATGGACTCGGCAAGGGAACGATCGCCCAGGTCAAGCGCGAGGTCCCATGCCTTCCGCAGGCCGGTGAGCGCCGGGGCGGACACGAGGGGCCCAAAGGACGACTCGATCTCGAAGGCCGCGCGGAACAGATGGATGGCGAGACGAGAGTGGCCCTCCATGAGGGCGGTCTGAGCGGCCTCAAGGTAAAAGGCGGCACTCCTCTCGGAACTATTGTGCGGTTCTCGCTCCATACTCATGTTCTGCCTTCATCCAAATGACGGCTGGCCGCCAAGGACAGTCAATCCAAAACCTTCATGAATATCATCATACCCCGAGATAGCGCCAAAGTGCTCTTTGCCGACTACTATTTGCCGAATTGTTGCAAAAACGGTGGCAGAAATGCCCCTGTGCGCCTAATGGGGCTCAAAGCTCCAGTCGACTATCTGCCAGCCCCGACGACGGGCGACGCGCTCAAGATCGGTATCGGGGTTGACGGCCACCGGCTGGCGCGCGGGGGCAAGCAGCGGCTCGTCGCTTCGGTGGTCGCCATAGGCGGCGCCCAGCACCCAGGCTCCCTCACCGAAATGCTCATCAGCCCAGGCGGTCAACTGGACGAGCTTTTGGGCGCCCTCGGGCGGAACGCCCTCAACATTGCCCGTATAGTAGCCGTCCTCGATCTCCATCTGTGTGCAGATGAACCAATCCGCGTGCACATCGCGGGACACCTCTCGCACCAAAGGGGTGAAGGAGGCGCTCACCAAGACGATGACATCGCCTGCCGCCTGGTGCTCACGGATGGTCTCAAGCGCCTTGGGACGCAGGCGTCTTTGCAGGTCATCCTTGTAGAACGTGACCATGATGTCATCCGCCTCGGCAGCGGGAAAATGCGAGAAACTCCTGAAGACGTACTCGCGCACCTGTTCCTGCTCCACCGGCAGGCGCAGGCGGTAGCGCACGCCCCACCACAGGACCTTGGCCGCGGTGGTGTAGGGGATGATGCGCCGGGCGACGAGGTTGCGGACCATGCGCACGGGCGAGTGGCCCTCAAGCAGGGTGCCGTCGAGGTCGAAGGCGATGACGCGCGTGGGTGCGTCGCCCTCATCGGCGAGCGTTGCGGACGTCTTTCGGTGGCTGGCGAGTTTGGCGCGCAGGGCGCGCAGGGCCTTGCCGCGATGCGAGATGCGGTTCTTCTCAGCGGCGGAGAGCTCGGCCATCGTACGGCCGTCGTCTATCTCGCTGGGCAGGAACACCGGGTCGTAGCCAAAGCCGCCGTCGCCGCGCGGCTCGCGAGCGATGCGCCCCTCGCAGACGCCCCGTGCGACGATCTCGTGCCCCTGCTCGTCGACGTAGACAAGGCTACAGACAAAACGCGCGGTGCGCTGCTCGGCGGGAACAGCCTCAAGCGCGGCGAGCAGCTTCGCGGTATTCTGCGCGTCCGTCGCGCCCTCGCCGCTATAACGGGCCGAGCGGACGCCCGGCGCTCCTATAAGCGCATCGACCTCAAGACCGGAATCATCGGCAAGCGCCGCGCTGTGCGGAGCCTGGCGATGGGCAGCAAGCGCCTTGATGCGTGCGTTCTCCTCGTAGGTCTCCCCCGTCTCCTCGGGCAGCTCGGTGACGTTCGCGTCGCTCAGGGACAAGAAACGCCAACCCTCCAGATCGAGGCTCTCGACGATCTCGCTGACCTTGCCCTGGTTGTTGGAGGCGATGAGGACCGTGTGCGTCGGTTGTGCGGGTTGTATTGGCTCTGGCGGCTGTGTCGGCTCTAACGGCTGTGCCGGTTGCACCGATTCTGCCGTCCTTGCCGGCTGGTTCTCGTAGTCTTCGTGTTTTTCGCGCTCTGCGCCCACTCCGTGCCCTCCTTGTTCCCTGCATCTTACGCTGTGCTGTTGCCTAATCATACCTGTTCTTATGTTGCCCGCTGGGCCGCGAGCAGATCCCAGAGGCCCTTGGTGCCCACGTCAAGCATCTCGTCGAGACGGGCACGGTCGAAGGTCGTACGCTCGCCCGTTCCCTGCACCTCGATGAACTCGCCCTCCGCATTCATGACGAGGTTCATGTCTATCTCCGCGCGCGAGTCCTCACGATAGTCGAGGTCGAGCAGTACCTTGCCGTCGACCAGCCCCACGCTTATGGCCGCGACCTGTCCGAATACGGGGCTCGCTTTGAGCTTGCCGGCGTTGGCCCAGGCGTTGAGGGCGTCGCGCAGGGCGATCCACGCCCCACATATCGAGGCGGTGCGGGTCCCCCCGTCGGCCTGGATGACGTCGCAGTCGAGCGTCACGGTTACCTCGCCGAGAGCGCGGAGGTCGACCACCGAGCGCAGCGAACGGCCGATGAGCCGTTGTATCTCATGCGTGCGGCCCTTCTGGCCGTTGGTCTCGCGTCGCGAGCGTTTGGAACCCGATGCGGGGAGCATCGCGTATTCCGCCGTCACCCAACCGGTGCCGGTGCCCTTGAGCCAACCGGGGACGCTCTCCTCGATGCTCGCGGCGCACAGCACCCGCGTATCGCCGAATTCGACCAGGCAGGAGCCGAAGGGGCTTTTGAGGTAGTCGCGGGTAAAGGTCACGGGGCGCAGCGCATCATTGGCCCGGTTGTTTGAACGTGTTGCGATCATATGTGTCGTCCTCTCGTCATTGAGGGTCTTTACGGGCGGTCGTCTCAAAATGCCGCAGGCCGTCCTCGAGCTCGGCGAGGCTTACCGCCTCGGGCGCCTCCACCGCGCGAGCGAGTATGGCGGAGCCGAGCGCCGCGAATTCGTCAACATTCAAAGCGGTCGTTACAAAGCGGTGAGCGGGGTTTGCGCCCTCGGGGGCGAGTTGGGCACGCCGCTCGAGGGTCTCGCGGACGTCGCGCGCGGTCTCTTCGGCGCTGGATATGATGCGCACATCCTGGCCGACGACCTGCGAGATGAGGGGCGTGAGGAGGGGGTAATGCGTGCAGCCGAGAACGAGGGTGTCTATTTTGCACCGCTTGAGCGGGTTGAGGTAGTCGCGGGCTATCTCGAGGAAGGCCGGGCGGATGTAGATGGACGAGGTCTGCGCCATGACGTCCTCAACGGGGTTGCGGTCGAGCCGGAGGCCCTGCTCGACTATCTCGACGAAGCGGGGGTGGCGATCGAGAAGGTGGTGATGCCGGTGTCCAGCCCGCGGATGGCGCGGGCGTAGATGTTCGAGGCGATGGTGGCGGCTGTTCCGATGACGCCGACGCGGCGCGCCGTGGTTGCCTGGACAGCCGCGCGGGCGCCCGGCTCGACCACGCCGATGACCGGCACGGCCGACTCGCGCTGCACGGTCTCGAGCCCCGCCGCCGTTGCCGAGTTGCAGGCTATGACGATGAGCTTGACGTCCTGGCCGGCCAGCCAACAGGCGATCTGCCGGGCAAAACCCTGTATCTCGGACAGAGAGCGTGGCCCATAGGGGCAGCGCAGGGTGTCGCCGAAGTACAGGATGGACTCATGCGGCAGAAGCCGCGCTATCTCGCGCGCAACCGTAAGCCCACCCACACCCGAGTCGAACACCCCAATGGGGCGAGCCGCAACAGGCCGGGAGGCGTCTGGGTGAAGGGCAGCTGGGGGGGCTGCGGCGGGCTGGACCGCGCCGAGTTGGGTCACGGCGGGCCGAGCTGCGGCGGGCTGGGCCGCGCCGCCGTAAACCGAATCCTGTTGAGATGATGAAGTCTGCATACAAACAAGTATAAGTGACTACCGACCAATAAACTAGGCA
>JAITEK010000037.1 GCA_031282085.1 Coriobacteriales bacterium | reverse complement strand
GCCGCATAAAGCATGGGGATGGGGAGCAACAGGATGGTGGGCTGTATCGGAACCCGCAAAACCAGATAGACCAGCGCAACCGCTATGAGCGAGAACAGCATATTGACAAAGGCAAAGATGCATTTTTCCAGAGGAAAGATGTACTTGGGGATGTAGACCTTCTGGATAAGGGATGACGCTCCGTTGATGGAGTTCAGCGAGAGATTGGTCGCCTCGGTCACAAAGCTGAAGATGAGACTGCCGGTTATGTAGAATGCGGGGTAGTTTTCTATCTCAACTCGAAGCACATGCATGAATACCATGCTCACGATGAGCATGATGAACAGAGGCTGTAAGACGCTCCAGAGCAGGCCCAGCACCGACCGCCGGTATTTGATCTTGATGTCCCGTGTTACCAGGTTAAAGAGCAGTGAGCGGTACTGCAAGAGAGCCGGCAGGTAGCGCTTGACCTTGGGAATGAGGATGACAACGCCAACAAGGCACAGGACGGTTATGACAGTGCCTGCTATCGTCAGTATGTTCTCAATAATTATGCCCATAGTGCAGTAATCAATCGTTTGAGATGGTGAATTGGCTGAGCCCTGGATAAACCTTGTCCTTCTCTGAGAGCAGCGGCGCCAGCCCGACAGGCAGGGGCCACTCAATGCCGATGGCAGGGTCATCCCAGCGCAGGCCCCCCTCATCCTCGGGATGATAGAACTCGTCGCATTTGTAGACGAACTCGGCTGTCTCGCTGAGCACGAGAAACCCGTGCGCGAGCCCCCGGGGGATAAAGAGCTGCTTTTTGTTCTGCGCAGTGAGGACTGCACCTGTCCAGGAGCCAAAGCTGGGGCTCTCGGGCCGGATGTCCACCGCCACGTCAAAGACCTCGCCGCTTATGACGCGAACGAGCTTTGCCTGGGGGAATGTCCTCTGGAAGTGAAGCCCGCGCAGCACCCCTCTCACCGAGCTCGACTGGTTGTCCTGCACAAACGCCGCCGTGATGCCGGCCTTGTGGAAGTCTTTCTCGTTATAGGTTTCCATAAAGGAGCCGCGCGCGTCGCCGAAGACGGCAGGCTCAACTATGACCACATCAGGAATGGCGGTCTTCGTGAAGCTAAAGCTTCCCATTGCGTTCCCTTTCCTTGAGTTCCTTCTCTCGTTGGCTGAGCGCCCGTATGAGATCTTTGCGCCAGACAAGCATCTGCGCGAGATCCGCGTGGGTGCTAGAGGTGGCGTTGGCACCATGACGACGGTATTGTATAAGGGCTTCGTCCAGAAAGCAAACGCTGCCATGTTTTTCTGCCAGCAGGCCCAGCCACTGATCGTGCATGGGAATACCCACGGGGAAGGGCAACGCCAGCCGCTTGAGCTGGCGCGTGAAGGCCATACAGGCGCCTATATAGGTATTCTTGAGTAGATTCTTCCGATAGCCGGGGCCACTTTTGCGCAGCTTAAAGTACGAGGGGGCAACAGGCGCAAGCTCCTGGTCGACTACCTGCGCGTCGTGAATCACCAGCAGGGCATTGCTCTCGACAAAGGCGCGCAGCACCTCGGCGACCTTGTTGGGCATCCATATGTCGTCATGGTCGCAGAGGAATATCCGCTCATTGCGTGTGGTCTCCAGTGCGTGCTCAAAGTTGCGGATGACGCCCTGCCCCGGCCCGTCGATCACGCGGATGCAAGGTGCGTCGGTGGCCAGGCGCTCGGCGAGCTCGCGCGTGTTATCGCTTGAGGGGTCAACCGAGATGATGAGCTCATCGTCAGCATGGAGCTGCGGAAGGATGGATGCAACCTGTTCCTCGAGATAGGCGCTGCCATCCTTTGCGGCCAGGGCGACGGACAGAGGCATCAACGATCACCGTATACCTGTTGATAATAGTCCCGATACGCGCCCGAGGTCACATCCGCCACCCAATCCTGGTTGGCCAGGTACCACTGGATGGTCTTGATGATGCCGTCCTCAAAAGCAGTCTGTGGCTGCCAGCCCAGCGCGTCCCTGATTTTTGTGGGGTCGATGCCGTAGCGACGATCGTGTCCCTTGCGGTCCTTCACGTGGCGGATGAGCTGTGCGCCAACCGCGGCGTCAACATGTTCATGGACATAGTCGATTATCTGCGTGACTATCTGAAGATTGGTGCGCTCATTATGCCCACCGATGTTGTAGACCTCTCCCGCAACGCCGTGCTCCAACACCAGGTCGAGAGCCGCACAGTGATCCTCCACATAGAGCCAGTCACGCACCTGCTCGCCGTCGCCATATACCGGCAGCGGCTCATGGTGAAGCGCGTTGTTGAGCATGAGGGGAATCAATTTCTCGGGGAACTGGAACGGCCCGTAGTTGTTGGAACAGCGCGTGATGTTTATTGGCAACCCGTAGGTGTCGCCGAAGGCCTTGACGAGCAGATCGGCCGCCGCCTTGCTCGCCGAGTAGGGGCTGTGCGCGTCGAGCGGGGTCTGCTCGGTAAAGAAGCCCTGGGGACCGAGCGAGCCGTACACCTCATCGGTAGAGACCTGCAAAAAGCGCACACCCGCCCGATACTGGTCGACGCCCGCCTCATCCTCACCCTCATGCCAGGCCTGCTTTGCGCATTGCAGCAGATTGACCGTGCCGAGCACATTGGTCTGCACAAAAATCTGCGGATTGGTGATGCTGCGGTCCACATGGCTTTCGGCAGCGAAGTTCACCACGTAGTCTATCGGCTGCTCCGAGAAAAGCCGCGTCATGGCATCCCGGTCGCAGATGTCCGCCTGGATGAAGCGGTGGCGCTCATCGCCCTCAATAGACGCGAGGTTAGCGAGATTGCCTGCGTACGTGAGTTTATCGACGTTGAGGACCAGCACATCAGATTGCTTGCGGAGGAGCTGCAGAACGTAGTTGGAGCCGATGAAGCCCGCTCCGCCGGTTACAAGATAGGTTTTCATACAAACGCGCCTTTCAGGTGGGCAAGGTAATCGGTCAGGGCATCCTGCCACGGTCGCATCTCGTCTCCGATAGTAGCACGAAGCCGGGCATTGTCGAGCATCGAATAGGCAGGGCGTTTCGCCGGGCGTGGAAACTCATCGGTCGAACAAGGCAGTTTCGTACAGGGGATGTTGGCGCCGTCCACGATGGCAGAGGCGAAGTCGAACCAGGTGCAAACACCGTTATTGGTGCAGTGATAGATACCGTATTCGCTGCAAAGCGCGAGTTTGAGCAGCGTATAGGAGAGGTCATTAGCCGTGGTGGGGTTGCCGTGCTGGTCGTTGACCACTTTTATCTCACCAGTGCTGCGAGCGCGCTCCATAATCGTTTTGACGAAGTTCTTGCCTGCTGAGCCGTACAGCCATGCCGAGCGAACGATAAAATGACGCTCACATTCCTGGGCGACCGCCTGTTCGCCAAGCAGCTTGCTCTTGCCATAGATGCTCTGTGGCTCGCAGGGATCCGACTCGATACGCGGCATGGGGTTGTCTCCCGCAAACACGTAGTCGGTAGATAGATGCACGAGCGCGGCCTTTGTGCGTTGCGCAGCCCGCGCGAGATTGCGTGGCCCCTCCGCATTGACTGCGTAGGCGCGCTCCTGGTTGGTCTCGCAGCCATCCACATCGGTATAGGCGGCACAGTTGAAGATAAGGTCGAAGCCTCCGTTGCCGACGAATCGCTCGACGGCCTGTGCGTCGGCGATGTTGAGCTCTTGCGCGCCGGCGAACGTGACGCGCGCGTCGTGGTAATCCGTGGGAACAGGGCCTATCTGGGCGGTTTTCGACGCAAGAACGCTGCGAAGCTCATTGCCCATCTGACCGTTGGCGCCAGTGACGAGGATATTCAGCGGCATGGAGATCAGAAGTCCTTCTTGATTGTGAGTATCTTATGCGCCGCCACGTTGTTCAGGTGCTCGGCGTAGGATGACTTTCCGTAGCGCTCGGCTGCGACAAGCAACTCGTCTCGGCTTATCCACCCGTTGAGGAAGGCCACTTCTTCAAGGGCGGCGAGCACCAACCCCTGATGCTCCTGGACCACTTTGACGAACTCACTCGCCTGGTAGAGCGTCGATACCGTACCCGTATCGAGCCAGGTATAGCCGCGTCCCAGGCTGACCACATCGAGCGAGCCATCTTCCAGATACAGGCGATTGAGATCGGTTATCTCCAGCTCGCCTCTGGCGCTTGGTTTAACCTGTCGAGCGAACTCACAGACCCGTTCATCGTAGAAGTAAAGCCCGGTGACGCAGTAATTGGATTTGGGATTTTCGGGCTTCTCCTCAAGGGAGATGACCTTGCCTTCCTCGTCGAATTCCACAATGCCAAAACGATGGGGGTCATCCACATAGTAACCAAAGAGCGTGGCGCCGTGCTCACGGGTTGCAGCGGCCTTGAGATAGCGGGTCAGGCCATTGCCGTAAAAGATATTATCACCGAGAATGAGCGCACAGCTGCTGCCGCCTACAAAGCTCTCGCCAATGATGAAGGCCTGAGCGAGGCCGTCGGGCGAAGGTTGCTCCGCATAGCTGAGACTGATGCCGAAGCTGGAGCCATCGCCCAAAAGCCGCCTGAAATTGGGCAGATCCTGCGGCGTGGAGATGAGGAGAATGTCGCGAATACCCGCCAGCATGAGTACGCTGAGAGGGTAGTAGATCATGGGTTTGTCATAAATGGGCAAAAGCTGCTTGGAGGTAACCAGCGATAGGGGATAAAGCCGGGTACCCGCGCCACCTGCCAGAATGATACCTTTCACCGTATGTCCTCTCCGTTTCTTTTTGTTCGGTCTATCGAACAGCGCAAGCCCTCCGGGGCAAGGCACCGGATAGCTGTTGACGCCTGTTAACGCGCTGCTTGCGGGGATATGAACCTTTCCATGATAGCGTACTGGGCGCAATTATGCACCGTGTACCCGGAGCTGCGACAGAAGGGGGATGGGGGAGAGCTGGGGTGGAAGGGCTTACAGTGCGGAGCGTAGCAGGGCCACGTCGAAGCGGTAGCTGCACAGGATGTTGCGCACAGGGATATATACCAGCTGCACGCGGCTCCCCTTGATGCAGTCATCGTAACGTCCGGGGTGGACGAGCACCTCGCGTTGGCCGGACTTGGTAACGCGATACCCGCAGGCCACCACGGTGGAGAACAGCTCCCCTTTGCACCTCAGACGCTGATGGTTTGTGGTCACCAGCAAAGGGCGGTTGGCCCCGACCTCCTTTTTGATGAGCAGCCATGCCTTCTTGGCGCCGTAGCCGCCAAAGGCGCTGCGCACTATCACCCCCAGGCGCCAGGGGTCCTTCCGCCAGAAGCGCCTGATGCGCCGCACCACCTTTTTGCCCCAAAGCCCCAACAGGCGGGATCTGAGCCGACAACGAAACACCAGGTAACGGTGGAGCAGGACGGTCTGGGGGTAACGCTGGGAGCTCCAGTCCGAGCCGCGCAGGCTCTCCGCCTTGAGGATGTCGGGAAGGATCCGGCTGTTAACGGTGCAAGCGAGGTAGTTGAGTATGATGCCATAGGCAACCGCCGTACTGGTGCCGGGAGCCTTTTTATCGTTAAAGCCGAAGGACAGGCGTTTGAGCACGCTGTCTACCCCCCGTATGCTTCGTGAATCAGCCCACATCAACGTCCCCTCCCGCGACGAACAGGGGGGCGCCATTTATGTGGGCCCCTCCGATGGCTCGCTAGTCTGCCCGGCCTTTCTCCCAAAAAAGGCACCCATGCCAGTGCGAGGATTGTATCACACTCAAACGACTACGCTCACCAGCTTGCCAGGCACAACAACCAGCTTCTTGATGGGCTTACCCTCTATTGTTGAGGTGGCCGCAGCCAAAGCGGCCTCACGTACCTCTTCGGTGGTGGCGTCGCTGGCGACCGTCACGCGGGCGCGTACCTTGCCGTTTACCTGAACAGCCAGCTCCACCGTCTCTGCCACCGCCTGTGCGGGGTCGAACTCTGGCCAGGGTTGGAGGTGGACGCTGTTTTGCGCCACGTCCGCGTCTGCGCGCTCGCCCTCAACATCACGCAGTACGCGCCACAGCTCCTCGCACATATGCGGGGCGAAGGGGGCCAGCAGCAGGATGAGCGTGCGTGCCGTGTTGCGGGCCAGCGCCTCATCACGCAGGGCGAGAGGGATGCGGAGGTAGTTTGCGGTCGTGTTCACCAGCTCCATGATGGCGCTGATTGCTGTGTTAAAGCTAAAGCGCTCTATGTCGGCCGTGACCTTGCCGATGACGCGATGCAGTTCGCGGTTGAGCTCCTTGCCGCGTGCGGCTGCGGCAGCCTCGTCCACCGTCTCGTCGTAGACGGAGAGCTGCGCGCCCTCCTCGTCCACCACCGTCTCACCGAGCAGGTCGAAGACGCTGCGCCATACGCGGTTAACAAAGCGGGAGATGCCCTCAAGCCCCTCCTGCGACCAGTCGAGATCCTTGTCCGGCGGCGCCATGAACAGGATGTAGACGCGCAGGGCGTCGGCGCCATAGCGTGCGATCATGTCCTCGGGCGCGATGACGTTGCCTTTGCTCTTGCTCATGACCTCGCCGTTGAGCTTGACCATGCCCTGGGTCAGCAGGTTGGTGAAGGGCTCGCCGAAGCTCAGCAGCCCGGCGTCGCGCAGGGCTTTGGTGAAGAAGCGCGAGTAGAGCAGGTGGAGGATGGCGTGCTCGATGCCGCCGATGTATTGGTCGACGGGCATCCATGCGTCCACGGTTTTGTGCGCGAAGGGCAGCGTGGAGTTGTGCGGATCGGTGTAGCGCAGGTAGTACCAGCTTGAGCAGGTGAAGGTGTCCATCGTGTCGGTCTCGCGATGGGCGGGGCCGCCGCACTGTGGGCAGGTGACCTCGTAGAACTCCGGGCGGCTTGCCAGGGTTTCGCCCTTGGCTACATCAACGTCCATGGGGAGCACCACGGGCAGGCTGGCCTCGGGCACCGGCACGATGCCGCAGCTGTCGCAGTAGATGGCCGGGATGGGGTTGCCCCAGTAGCGTTGGCGCGAGATGAGCCAGTCGCGCAGGCGGAAGTTGACCGTTGGGCGGCCAGCGTTTTGAGCTGCGAGTTTGTTGATTATCGCCTGCGAGGCGGGTGAGTCTTTGCCGCCTTGCAGCCCGGTGAAGGGGCCGCTTTGCACCATGACGCCGGGGCCGTCGTAGGCTTGCTTCCAGGGGACGTTGTTGAGGCGACGCTCGGGTGTGTAGGCGGCTGTGGCGGCGCTCGCGCTGTCCGCGCTGTTGCCTGCGTCGCCCGCGTCCGCGCCCTCGCCGTCCCCGGCGTGCAACTCGGCGAGCAGCGGGTCGTCCTCAGCCACCACCACGGGTGGGATGGGCAGCCCGTACTTGCGCGCGAACTCAAAGTCGCGCTGATCGCCGGAGGGCACGGCCATAACGGCGCCCGTGCCGTAATCCATCATCACATAATCCGATACCCAAACGGGCACTTTGTCGCCATTCACGGGGTTTACCACGTAGCGCCCCGTAAAGGCGCCGTTCTTCTCGCGCTCGCCTTTGGAGCGCTCCACGGCGGTGGCGCTTGCGGCAAGTGCTACCACGCGCGCGACCTCCTCCTCGTACTCCGTGCCCGCGACGAACTCCTTTACCAGCGGATGCTCGGGCGCGAGCAAAAAGAAGGTGCAGCCAAAAAGCGTGTCCGGCCGTGTGGTAAAGACGGTGATGCGCTCGTCAGTTGGCTCGCCGGTGGCGTCGCAAAGCGTAAAGTCTACCTCGGCGCCTGTTGAGCGGCCTATCCAGTTCGCCTGCATCTGCCGCACGCGCTCGGGCCAGCCCTCAAGACCCTCAAGGTCGTCGAGCAGCTCCTGGGCATAGTCGGTGATCTTGAAGAACCACTGCTCAAGCTCCTTGCGCTCGACCTTTGAGCCGCAGCGCCAGCACACGCCCTCGCCGAGCACCTGCTCGTTGGCGAGCACCGTCTTGCAGGACGGGCACCAGTTCACTGGCGAGTTGCGCCGCTCAACCAGCCCACGCTCCCACAGTTTGAGGAAGATCCATTGGCCCCAGTGGTAATACTCAACGTCGCTGGTAACCACGGTGCGATCCCAGTCATAGGAGAAGCCGAGGCGCTTGAGTGAGGCGCGCTGGCGCTCGATGTTCTGGTAAGTCCAGGCGGCCGGTGTTGAGCCCTGCTTGATGGCTGCGTTCTCCGCCGGCAGGCCGAAGGAGTCCCAACCGATGGGATGCAGCACGTTAAAGCCCTGCATGCGTTTGTAGCGGCTGATGATGTCGCCGATGCTGTAGTTGCGCACGTGCCCCATGTGTACGTCACCCGACGGGTACGGGAACATCTCCAGCGCGTAGTAGGTGGGGCGGTCGCCG
>JAITEK010000032.1 GCA_031282085.1 Coriobacteriales bacterium | reverse complement strand
CTGGACGCCCACCGCGCACACCACGTTGTCACGGAGAAAACAGCCCCTTCCATTATGCCGTATTTGCAAGCAAGCTAGAAGAAGGAATTGCCATTCTCGGCCGGATTCCCGGCCGCAAGCCCAGGAATCTTTTTACGAGTGCCCTGCGCGCGTCGTGTGTCGCGCGCTTTGCGCGCTCTTGGTGCGTCGCCCGCTGTCGCGGTCGACTGGATTCTGGGACAAGCCCAGAATGACGGGCTGGGGCGGGACGGCGTCAGTCGGCCTCGTGGGGCGGCTGGGCGGTTACTCAAAGAGGGCTTTGAGGCGGTCCCAGAAGCTCTTTTCTACGGGGACGTCGGTGGCGGCGTCGTTTTCGGGGGCGGGTATTTTTATGGGGGCGGTTGTGAGGACAAACTGCACGCGCTCAACCTTCTCATTGTTGGGCGCGGTAAAGGATACCGGCGTAAAGTCGCTCTTTTGGTAATCCGCGAGGAAGCTGTCTATCTGCTCCTGTACGCTCGTGGGCAAATCCTCAACATTGGCGTACAGCTCGCTCGTGCCGCCGCGCAGGTCGGCAACGCCGCCATACAGGCTGCCTACGCCACGGGTAAACTGCGCAAGCCCGCCGTTGAAGGTCTGGTAGTTAGTAGCAATCGTGTCAACGCCTTCTGTGTAGGCGGTAAGCCCCTCGTTAAAGGCTGAGTAATTGCCAGAAAGACTTTTGAGGGAACTCGTGAGGGTTTTGAGGTCCGTTGCCACTCCTTTGAGCTCGGATTCCAACTCCGCAGTAATTGTGTCGAGCGTGCCCGCCAGATACTGGCAGGTACCGCTGGCCTTGCCCAACCCCTCGGCGACGGAGTCAAACCCAGGCTTCAAGCCCCCGGCCCAATATCCCTGGATATCGGCGATATCCTCGTTGAGGTCTATCAGAGCTTCGACTGTGGGCTGTTGTTTTCCCGGTATGGAACTCATTACATCGTACAATGCGTCTATCTCATCCTCGCTCACCGGAGTGGGCTCCATCACGATGCTATTCACCTCCGAGGTCAGGTACGCAAGGTTACCCTGAGCCTGGGCCAGTCCCTCGGCAAGGCCGGGCTGTAAGGGGTCGTTGTTGTGGAGCGCTTTGGAAAGCTCCTGTAGCCCGCCAATAAGTCGCTCCAGGTCGCTCGGGTCAACAGCCCCAGCCTCAAGCTGCCGCACAATCTTAGCCAGCGCAGCGTCTACCTGCGCGGACGCCGAGGTTATATTGGTGGAATTCTCGCTCAACAGCGACAGACCCTTGTTGATGTCGGCGGAGCCGGAGGCCAGGTCAGTGGCGCCCGTCTGCATGTCGGCAACGCCGCTTTGGAGCTTGCCAACCCCCTCGTCAAGCGCACCGATTGCGTCGGCAAGCGTTGCCATGTCGTCAACTATCTCCGTGGTGTCGGGCACGTCAAAGACCATCGAGAACGGCAGGCCGGACAGCTGGATGCCGGGCATCTCAAAGTCGGTGACCTGGGCCGTGAGCTGCAAGTCGCCGTCTTTGCCGGGCAGCACCATAAAGGCGATCTGCTGGTTGGCGCCCGCGACGGCAACGGTCGCGTCGGGCGCCTTGAGGCTGCGGGTCTTCTCCGCGTCGAGCGTCAGTTGCACCTGGAGGAGGTAGTTCTTGAAGAATACCGGGTCGACCTCGGGGTTCTGCCTGGTCTTTATGTGAATCCCAAGCTCACCGGTGGCCCCCGCAAGTTGCTCCGGCTCCACCGAAACGCCGTCGAGCGTGTAGCTGATGTCCACAAACCAGGGCAGAGCAACACTGCTGAGGACGCCCTCGTAATAGAAATCGCCCTGCTCAACAGCGACGGAGACATCCCGGTCTTTGAGGGCAAGAGGCGCGATGGTGCTGAGGTTGGTCGCCATGCTGTAGGCGCCGTGGTCGGTGAGCGTACCCGCGCCGTCGACCTGGAAGTGGTTGATGACGTACCCGGAGCGCGGCGTTCCGGTCTCGTTGAGCAGGGCGTAGACGATCTCCTCCTTCTCGCCGATGCGGGCGGCGGGGGAGTTGGCGAGGGAACCGGCCGTGGTTTCGGCCGCAGCGTCGTCGTCGGAGTCGGTCTCGGCGGAACTGGCGGCGACGGAAGCGGCCGCAGCAGCCTCCTCAACCTCGGCTACCGACGCGCCGTTGCCCACCCACCCTGCAAGTGGCACAAAGGACGCCGCCAACAAAAGCGCAAGAACGATGTGGCCGCAGATACGTGGTTTAGTGTTCATGAGAATTCTCCTTCGGGTGAAGGGGCTTGAGGAACCCAGCTCTCCAGGTCAGTTTGCCGATCAACGGGTCGAGAAGCAATAGCAGCGCCGGCAGGAAGCACACAACCAGCGTGAAAGAAAGCAGCGTGCCCCTCCCCAACATGGCGCCGATGTCGCAGACGATGGGGTTGCTGGAGGTATTCAACAGCGCAAAACCGGCAATGCTGAGGACGCTGGCCGAGACGAGGATGGACTTAAAGCTTGAGCCGAGCGCGCGGCGGATGGCCTCGCGTTTGGGCAGGGCCTTGCGCAGGCGCAGGTAGGTGTTCGTGAGCAGGATGGCGTAGTCGACGGTCGCGCCGAGCTGCACGGTGCTGAGCACGAGGTAGCCGATGTAATTGATGGACGTGTCCAGGAAGTACGGCAGGGCGAGGTTTATCCAGATAGCGGACTCGATGGTCAGCAGCAGCACAAACGGCAGCACCAACGAGCGGAAGGTGAGCAGCAGCACAAGGAATATCGCAAGGATCGCCGCAAGGTTCACCCGCAGGTTATCCTGCTGCACAACGGACTTCATGTCGTAGAGGTTCATGCTGCGCCCCAGCGAGTACGCCTCGTCCCCGTAGAGCTCGTAGCCCGCCTCCCGTATGTCGCCCATGGTGGCAAAGCTGACCTCGCCCTCTGCCGGGACGTCGGTGTAGATGACAAACCGCGCGTAATCCTCAGAATAGAACCGCTTGACGAGGGAGGGGTCGAGGATGTCCGACGGTATGGTGGCGCCAACGACCTTTACGTAGGAGACCACGCTCGTCACATGGCTCAGGCCCTCGAGTTGCCGCGTCAGCAGCTGCTCCCGGGCAACGTCGCCGCGGGGGACCAGCATCACAATGGGGTTGGTCTCCCCAAACTCCGCCTCGATCTTCTCCGTGTCGAACTGCGCGCGCGAGCCGCCGCCGCCGCTCTCTGCCCCGTACAGGAAGTCGGTGCGGCTCTGCCCGAGATAAGATGGCACCAGCGCGAGGATAACCACCGCTATAACCGGTATGGCGAGCTTAAAGAGCACGCGATGGATGTTCTCAAAACTCGGCAGCAGCGGCCGGTGCTGGGTGCGGTCTATGAGTTTGTAGATGCCCAGCGTAAAGGCGGGGAGAAAGACTATCGACGTGATGAAGCTGAAGATGATGCCCTTGGCCAGGCTGGTGCCCAAATCGGCGCCGATGAGGAACTGCATGAACATCAGCGCCATAAACCCGGCAAGCGTCGTCGCTCCGCTGGAGGCGATGGTAGAAAACGAGGTGCGTATCGCGTGCTTCATCGCGACGACGGGGTCTTCGTGCTCCTTGCGGTAGTCGGCAAAACTGTGCAGCAAAAAGATCGCGTAGTCGAGCGAGACCGCCATCTGGAGGATGGGGCTCACGGAGTTGGTGATAAAGGAGACTTCGCCAAAAGCAAGGTTGGTCCCCATGTTCAAGATGATGGCGATGCCGATGGAGATAAGCAGTATGAGCGGCTCGATCCACGAACTTGTTGAGAGCGCCAACAGGATGATGATGGCCGGCACAAGGATGGCAAACGCGCCGAGCACCTCGTTAACGGCCGCCGTCTGCACTGCTGCCAGTGAGGACGACTCGCCGCCAACCGCGTTGCTTGGGCCAACGATGTCCTGCAACTTGGCGATGGCCTCCTGCTCGGCGCCCTTCTTCACCGCAAGCTCAAACAGGGCTGTGCCGTCTTTATAGTAGGTTTTGACGAGGTCCGCGTCCGCGATTGCCAGAGGTTGCTTGAGGTCTACTACGTCGTCGAGCCAGTTGACCATGGTTACGCCCTCAACCTGCGCAAACTGCGCCTTGTACTCGAGCGCCTCCGGCAGCGACACATCATGCACCATGACCTGGAGGTTAAAGATCGCGTCCTCAAACTCCTCGTCCATGATCTTGAGGGCTGTGGTTGATTGGGATGATTCCGGGAGGTAGTCAACGATGTTGTAGTTGACCTTAACGAACAGCGTAAGCGGCGCGCAAACCAGCGTGGCCACAACAAAAAGGGCTATGATTGCCTTACGATGATGAACGATAAAAGATGCGAAACGGTCCATACAAACAGCACTTCCCAGTCACAACTTGCGTTTTCAGCTCTCGTCCGATAGCGACGAGCCGAACTTGCGTTTTTCGACATAATGTATTTTTATAGACATAGTGTTGGATTTCAACCGACAATTTGTGGCAAAATGGCGGTAATTCAACAGCTTGGCACATTGTGTTGAAAAGTTACCTATTTGGGAGGAAGCTGATGCCCAACCGCAACCAGGACGTAAGCCCCAAGAAGGAAGATCGGCGCGTCACCTACACCAAGATGGCGCTGCGCGACGCTCTTGTGGAGCTGATGCGAGAGAAGCACATATCGGGAATCACGGTAAAATCCATCTGCGCACTCGCCGACGTGAACCGCAGCACCTTCTACCTGCACTACCGCGACCAATACGACCTGCTGCACCAGATAGAATACGAGGTTCTCGAGACCCTGCAGGCGCGTCTGCAAGACAGGCAGGATGCCCAGGACACACGCCCGGTCACCCTCAAGGTGATGACGGAGATACTGGAATACGCCCGGGAGAACGCGGCGCTTGCCCGCGTGCTCTTAAGTGAGAACTGTGACTTTGCCTTTCAGCAGGACATCATGGAACTGGCGGAGATACTCGCCCTCTGGATGGACCCCTCCTACAACGAGCGCGTGCGGGATTACGTCACGGTCTACGGCATCAGTGGCTGCATCGCCATCGCCGAGAGATGGCTCAAAGACGGCACCATCGAGCAGCCCGAGGAGATAGCCCAGCTCATCCTACAAGTCCTCTACAACGGCCTCAGCAGCTTCGCAAAACCCCCTCGTCATACCGAACCTGCCCCAACATAGCACGCGCCGCACGAGACACACGATAGCGCGCGATTGACTTGCGGGCGGGGAGGCGGTAGAGTGTTGCCGTACACAATAGTAAGGTGCCGAAACAAATGTAGGAGAAGATGATAGGACTCGCGCGTTTCCTCAAGCCATTCCTCGCAGGGCTCGGGCTTACCATTGTCCTTCTTTTTGTCCAGGCCATCTGCGAACTCAACCTCCCCAACTACATGAGTGACATCGTCAACGTGGGCATCCAGCAGGGGGCAGGTACCGCGTACATCCTGCGCATCGGGATGCTCATGCTGCTCGTTACCGCGCTTTCCGGCGTGGCCACCGTGCTCGTGGGTTATATATCGGCGCGCATCGGCGCTGGCGTGGCCCGCAATTTGCGCCGCGCTGTCTTTGAGAAGGTCGCACGCTTCTCGCACACCGAGTTCGACCGCTTCTCCACTGCCTCGCTCATCACGCGCTCCACCAACGACGTTACCGTTATCCAGATGATGCTCACCATGGGCATCCGCATGATTTGCTACGCACCCATCATGGGCATCGGCGGCGTCTTTATGGCACTCTCCAAATCCGTCTCCATGAGCTGGATAATCGGCGTGGCGGTTGTGCTGCTCATCGGCGGCACGCTTGTGTTGATGGCCGTGGTGCTGCCCAAGTTCACGATTATGCAAAAGCTCATCGACCGGCTCAATCTCGTCGCGCGCGAGTCGCTCAACGGGCTTGCGGTCGTTCACGCCTTCTCGCGCACGGACTTTGAGACCCAACGCTTTGAGGCGGTCAACCAGGACCTCACGCGCACCAACCTGTTCGTCCAGCGCGCCATGACCTTCCTCATGCCCGTGCTGATGCTGTTTATGAACGGGCTCGGCATCCTCGTCATCTGGGTTGGCTCGCAGCAGGTCGCGGCCTCGCAGATGCAGGTCGGTGACATGATGGCCTACCTGCAATACGTCATGCAGATCATCATGAGCTTCATGTTCATCGCCATGCTGTTCATCTTCCTGCCGCGCGCCGTGGTAAGCGCCGACCGCATCAACGCAGTGCTGCAAACCGAGCCGGCCATCGTCGATGCGCCCGAGCCGCAGCCCATGGACCCTGCCTTGCGCGGCCGGGTGGAGTTTCGGGACGTGAGTTTTCGCTATGAGGGAGCGGATGCGGACGCGCTCAGCCACGTCTCGTTTGTCGCCCAGCCCGGGCAGACGACCGCCTTCATCGGCTCAACCGGCTCGGGCAAATCGAGCATCTTCAACCTCATCCTGCGCTTCTACGATGTGACGGAGGGCGCGGTGCTGGTTGGTGGTGTTGACGTGCGTGCGCAGAGCCAGGCGCAGCTGCGGAGCCACATCGGTTATGTGCCGCAGCAAAGCGTGCTCATGGCGGGCACCATCGCGAGCAACATCGCGTATGGCACCGACGGACTTTCTGAGCAGGACCGCGAGAAGGTCGCGCAGGTAGCGCAGGCGCTGGAGTTCGTAGAGGAGCTTGAGGAAGGTTTTGACGCTCCCATTGCCCAGGGTGGCACCGACGTCTCGGGTGGGCAGCGCCAGCGCCTGTCCATCGCGCGGGCGCTCGCCACTAAGCCCGACATCTACCTGCTCGACGACAGCTTCTCGGCGCTCGACTTTGCCACCGATGCGGCGCTCAGGGCGGCGCTCGCCGAGTATGCCGCGCAAAGCACGCTCATCATCGTCGCGCAACGTGTGAACACGATCATGAACGCCGACAAGATACTGGTTGTAGACGAGGGGCGCGTTGTGGGCGTGGGCACGCACCAGGAGCTGCTTGCGTCCTGCGAGGCATACTACGAGATAGCATCCTCCCAACTCGCAGGAAGTGAGCTGAGGGGAGGTGAGGCCGATGAGTGAGGCCACTCCCGCCCCTTCCTCTCCCGCCGCCCCCGCCTCGGCCCCGTCCGCCCCGCCGCGCCGCCGTGGCCCCTTTGGCGGACGTCCCGGTGGCGCGGCCATGACGCCGGGCGAGAAGCCGCAGGACTTCAAGGGCAGCTTCAAAAAACTACTGCGCTACCTCGGCAAACACCGCAGGGCAATCGTTGTCGTCATAGTCTTCGCCGTGATCTCAACCGCCTTCAGCATCGTGGGGCCCAAGATACTCGGCATGGCGACCACAACGCTCTTTGAGGGGGTCATGGCACAGATCGCCGGCATCGGGCAGGGCATCGACTTCGTCACCATCGCCCACATCCTCATCCTGCTTGCAGGGCTGTATATCGCAAGCGCACTGTTCCAGTTCGTCCAAGGCTTTCTCATGGCGGGCGTGTCGAACAAGGTGTGCTACTCGCTGCGCCGCGACATCGACAGCAAGATCATGCGCCTGCCCTTCTCGTACTACGACAAAACGGCAACGGGCGACGTGATGAGCCGCATCACCAACGACGTGGACGCCATCCAGCAAACCCTCAGCCAATCCGTGACGCAGATCATCACCTCCCTGGCGAGCTTCATCGGCATCCTCGTCATGATGTTCTCGATCAGTTGGATGATGACCCTCATCGCGCTTGCCACGCTGCCGCTTTCCGTTGGCGCCGTGGCATTTATCATTGCGCGCTCGCAGAAGCACTTTGTTGCCCAGCAGGAGTACCTCGGCAAGGTCAACGGCCTGGTGGAGGAGAATTTTGGGGCGCACACCATCGTGCGTGCCTTTAACGGGGAGCAACGCGCGATAAAGCAGTTCGCCGAGAGCAACGACACGCTGTACGGCGCCGCGTGGCGCGCGAACTTCCTCTCCGGGCTGATGATGCCGCTTATGACTGTCATCGGCAACCTCGGTTACGTGGTGGTCTGCGTGATGGGCGGCTGGCTCGCCAGCCAGGGGCGCATCACCGTCGGCGACATCCAGGCGTTCATGTACTATATGCGCAGCTTCCAGCAGCCTATCGTGCAACTCTCGCAGGTCTCCAATGCGCTGCAACAGACAGTGGCGGCTGCGGAGCGGATATTCGGTTTTCTTGAGGAGGACGAGATTCCCGCGGACGCGAGCGATGCGGAGGCCGACGACGCGGTTGGCGGCAACGCGGGGGCTGGCGACTTGTTTGGCGCTACGGTTGGCGCTACGGTCAGCGCGGACACTGTGGCCGCCGTGGCAGGTGCGGTGAGCTTTGAGCACGTCCGCTTCGGCTACGGCGCGGGCAAGCCGGTCATCCACGACTTTACCGCCGAGGTCGCACCAGGGCAGAAAATCGCCATTGTGGGGCACACCGGCGCCGGCAAGACCACCATCGTCAAATTGCTCATGCGCTTTTACGACGTGGACGCGGGTGCGATACGCATAGACGGGCACGACATCCGCAGCTTCAAACGCGACGATTTGCGCTCGCTGTTCGGTATGGTGCTGCAGGACACGTGGCTGTATAATGCCTCGGTTGCGGACAATATCCGTTACGGCAGGCTGGAGGCCACCGATGAGGAGGTGCGTGCGGCGGCGCGCATCGCTCAGGCCGACCACTTCATCTCCACGCTGCCAGACGGTTATGAGATGGTGCTCAACGAGGAGGCGTCCAACGTCTCCCAGGGACAAAAACAGCTGCTCACCATCGCGCGCGCCGTGCTGCACGACCCCAAGATACTCATACTCGACGAGGCGACGTCCTCAGTTGACACGCGTACCGAGATACTCATCCAAAAGGCGATGGACAATCTCATGATCGGTCGCACGAGCTTTATCATCGCGCACCGCCTCTCGACGATACGCAACGCCGACCTCATCCTGGTGATGGAAAACGGCGACATCGTCGAGCAAGGCAGCCACGAGGACCTCCTCGCCGCAGGCGGCCACTACGCCGGCCTCTACAGCTCCCAATTCACCCCCGCCACATAACCCCTGCGCGCAACAGCGCGTCGTGCGGCTACGTGAGGTATTGGGCGAGCAGGTTGGCGGTGTTGTAGCCAGCTACGCTTTCTACCTCGATGGCCCCGGCGGCGGTCTCAAAGGCGCAGGCGTAGAACAAGCCGGGCGCCAGCTCAAAGGGCAGGTGGTCGATGTCCGGCGAGATAACGGGGTAGGCGCCGCGCCACACAAAGCGGTGGACGTCGTGGATGGTTGAGAAGATACGCCCTAACTCCTCGTCGGTCATCTCGTGGTCGGCCGAGAATATCTTGTAGATGCGGCTGTCGTAGGTGGGGGAGTGCCCCGTCACGCCGATGCTCTTAAAGGGCGCGCCGGCAGAATCCGCGGTGAACACGGTGCTGGGCAGGCGCTTCCTGGGGTCGGCGCCGAAGAAAGCGGGGTTGAGGGTGCCCACCACAAGCGTGGTCTGTACCTCTTGGTAGGGGTAGACGGTGGCGTCGAGCGGTGCGCCGTTTGCGCGCAGCTCGAGGTCGGCAAGCGCGAGGGGTGCGGCGAGTATGACTGCGTCGTAGTATTCGCTGGCGCCGTCGGCGGTTGTCACAGCGCAGCAGGTCCTCGCGCCGCCCGCGCCCACGCCGCCCGCAGCATCAGCGCCCTCGCGGGTCTCCCCGGCTCCGCCGAGTTCGTCTCCGTTGAGGTCGCCCTCACCGTGCGCACTGCTCCCACTCAACATCTCTATAGCTGTTACCTGGGTGTTCAGCCGCAGGTCAGCGCCTATTTTTGCGAGCGTTTTGTCGTAGATCGTCCAGTTGCCGTCCTCGATGGCAAAGAGGTAGCCGCCGGCCAGTCCGGCGCCGGCGAGGCCCACCAGTCCGGCGAGCGCGCCGATTTCTGCGCCCTGGTTATACATATTGTGGATGATCGGCTCCACAATGTCATGGGTCATGCGCCTGTTTGCGCCGAGTTTGCCGAGGTAGCTTGCCAGTGAGAGTTGCGTCGCCTCGCGCAGGCCGAGCTCCTCAAGCAGGGCCTGGGGCGTGGTGAATGTTTGGCCGCTGCCGAGCAGGTCGTAGACGCGCTCCCATTTGCTGGCCATACCCGTTGCGCTGCTCACGACCCGGCGCGCCGAGCCAAGGCCGACGTATCTGAGTATGTTGGCGGCCATCGATTGCAGCGAGGTGCGGGTTGTGACTACAAAGCCCTTGCCGGTCCAAAACGCGTAGGTCTCGTTTTTGCCGTCGATGGACAGGCCCGAGCCGCCCGCCTGGGAGCCTGTGAACTCCATGAGCTCCATGGTGTATCGGCCGGAGGAATGCAGCAGCGTACCGCCGACCTCGATGCGTGTGCCGGCGAATTGCAGATCCCACGCGCGGCCGCCGACGTGCTCTTTGCGTTCGTAGACGGTGATGCTTACCGCGTGCCCCAGCTTCTGCCAGAGCCGGTAAGCCGCCGCCGACCCCGCCGCACCCGCACCCACTACCGCGACCCTCATCTTGCTTTCACTCATGCCGTGCTCCTTGTCGCTCCCGATTGCGATTAAATTGGCCTCGCCGTAACGCTGATTGGAAGTATAATCCTTGCCAGGCAAAACGGACAGCCCCCGAGCGCCAGCCGTGGGGGCGCGTGGACGAAACGAGTAATGAGGAATCGGGGAGCCATAATGACGGAGGCACAAAGAACAAGCGGATTACGCGGCCTGGGGAGCCAGTCGTTCAGGCTGGTCTTAACCATCGTGGTTATCGAGTTCGTCAGCGGCTTCACTCAGGGCTTCTACGAGCCGCTCATCCCCAAATTCGGCTCCCTGCTGGCGGTGGACGCCTCGGGCCTGACCCTGTTCAACACCATCCCCACTGCGGTCGCCGCGCTCTTTGTGCCGATACTCACGCGCCTCGGCGACATCAAAGGCTACCGCAAGGTGCTGCGCGTCGTCATCAGCACGGTGCTGCTTGCGACCATCCTCATCCTCGTGGGGGTACTCACACGCTCGTGGGCGCTCGTCTTGGTGGGGCGCCTCCTCAACGGGCCCATCGCCGTGTGGCTGCCGCTGCACATCGCACTCGTGCACGCCAAAACGGAGGGCAAACGCGCAACCACGGCCGTCTCGGCAATCGTCGCGACCCTCACAGTCGGCACGGTGGCGGGCACGGCTTCGGCGGGCTTCATCTACGGCGCGTTCGGAAGCCTGGTGCCCTGCGCGGCGATTATCCCCGCGCTCATCTTCATCGCGGTTGTGCTGGTGTTCTTTGTTATGCCGGAGTTCGTGAGCGGGGCGGACACGCATATCGACGGCAAGGGTTTTGTGCTGCTGGGCCTCATCATGTTTGTTGCCATCATCGGCTTTGTGACGATAGTGGAAGGCGGTGTTGAGTCCGTGCTCGGCGTGGCCGCATTGCTGGTTGCGGCCGGCATTGCCGTCTACTGGTACCGCTACGAGCGGCGCACGGAGCACCCGGCCATCGACGTGCGGGTGCTGTTCTCGCGCCAACTCGGCCCGCTGTATCTCGGCGCCATCTGCTACGGCGCCGTGTTCTACGGCTTCCTGTCTCCGCTGGCAACCTTCCTCGACGCAAACCCCGCCCAGATGGGCTACGGCTACGGCTTTGAGCCAAGCGCCATCTCCATCGCGCAAACGGCCATCCTCGTTATGACGGTGCTCGCAGCGCTCTCGCTCCCGCTCATCATCAGCCGCCTCGGCGCCAAGAAGGGGTTGATACTGGGCTTTGCCCTCGGCACTCTGGGTTTTTTGCAGTGGGCGATCCTTGCGACAAGCATCGCCAAACTCGCGTTCTTCATCGTGCTGGTGGGTGTGGGGACGGGGATAATCTCGGCCGCCATCCCAGTCATCATCCCCCTGCGCGCGCCGCGGGGCACGCACGGCATAGCAACCGGCCTGTTCAACTCTGCGCAGACCCTCGGCGGCGCGCTCGGCTCGGGCCTCTTCCTCTCACTGCTCAAGGTAGGCGCCACCCCCGAAGGCGCCATAACCGCCATCGGCTATGAGACCGTATGGTTCACCTGCGCCGCCTTCCTGTTCATCGGCCTGGTCCTGGTAGTGGTTCTGCTCTCCCGCGACACTCATCTGCCACCAAAAAGCTGAATTCGTGCCCAAATTTTCGGAAAGGCGGGGAGTAACGCAAAAAATCACCCTTTTGCGCCCCCGATTATTCGGGTTTTGCAACAACGTGGAGCAAAACATCGCTCGCAGAGTCCGCCTTTTCGCAAATTTGGGCAGGTTTTCGTGTAATCTTTGGCAGGCGCCACCAACGCTGTGCTGCTTTGGGACAGAGGGAGACGGGACAGGGGTTGGGACAGGGGGATGGGGCAACTGTCCCATACGATGACACGTTCTCAATGCAGCAACAGACTCACCAGGTGGGACAATTGCCCTGTCCCCCTG
>JAITEK010000103.1 GCA_031282085.1 Coriobacteriales bacterium | reverse complement strand
CCTTGACACCCAATGAGTGTTAAGGTGCACGTCAGACTGTGTGAAAAATCCGTCATTCTGGGTTTATCCCAGAATCCACGTGGAAAAATTGTAGGTAGACGCGACGTTTCGCAGCGGTGATAGCAGGTTTGTAGCGTTGGGGCGGATTTTTCACACAGTCTGACCCCCTGACAACCCCGTCCCCCTGTCACTGTCCCGTTCCACACAGAGAGAAAGGAAAACGATGCCAACAACCGCGATAGCACTGGCAAGCGACCACGCCGGGTTTGAGCAAAAGCAGCAACTGGCAGCTTGGCTTGCGCAAGAGGGCTTTGAGGTGCGCGACCTCGGGCCTGCCACCGACGCGCGCGTAGACTACCCGGATTACGCAGCCCAGGTTGCCCGCGAAGTCACCTCGGGTGCGGCACAGCGCGGTGTGCTCGTTTGCGGAACGGGCATCGGCATGGCGATAGCCGCCAACAAGATACCCGGCGTTCGCGCTGCCAACATCACCAGCCCGCAGTTCGCCGCGCTGGCGCGTGAGCACAACGATGCCAACGTCATCGCGCTTTCCGGTCGCTTTGTCAGCCTGGAGACCAACAAACAGATACTCACCAGCTTTCTCTCCACCCCCTTCGGCGAGGGCCGCCATGCCGACCGCGTCGCAAAGATAGGCGCCCTGGAGTAGCAAAAGGGCCCGTCACTTTGGGCTTGTCCCAAAACCGTGCGTCGCGCTGCTGCGCTCTCCAGGTGTCACTCGCTACCGTTCGCGGTGACCCCGGGACAAACCCGGGGCGACGAACAGCCGCCCGTCATTCTGGCTTTATGCCAGAATCCACCCGGCGGCGCTAGCCGCCGGGCGCACAACACGCCGCGGGACGGCGCAGCCGTACTCGTGACGCTATTGTGTGTCGCGCTGCGCTCTCTCTAAGCGTCGCTCACTATCGTTCGCGACTGGATTCTGGGACAAGCCCAGAATGACGAGCAAGACAAACACCGCCCCGCCGCCCGCCCCGCCGCCGCCGCAGTCATACCGCCGCCGCCCCGCCGCCGCAGTCATCCCGCCGCCCCGCCGCCATCCCCCCGCCCGTCATTCTGGATTTATGCCAGAATCCACCCGGCGGCGCTAGCCGCCGGAGCCACAAAACCTCGCGGAGCGCGTCAGCGCTCTCGTGAGATTGTAGTCCTCAAACTCGGCTCAGGTGGTGTACTATACTTCACGGTGCGATTGGAGCACTTTCCCCATCACAAAGACCACGTGTAGAAAGGTTGTCGATGACCCTCAAGCATCTTGTGACCCAGGATCCGGCAGTAGCCGCCATCATCAATAGCGAGCTCAGGCGCCAACAAAGCCAGATAGAGCTCATCGCCTCAGAGAACTTCACCTCAACAGCGGTGCTCGAGGCGGTTGGCAGCGTTTTAACCAACAAGTATGCGGAGGGCTACCCCGGCAAGCGCTATTACGGCGGCTGTCACGTTGTTGACGAGGTTGAGACGCTTGCCATCGAGCGGGTCTGCGAGCTGTACGGAGCCCGCTTTGCCAACGTGCAGCCGCATAGCGGGGCGAGCGCCAACCTGGCCGCCTACCTGGCTCTCGTCAAGCCCGGCGACACCGTCCTCGGCATGAGTCTCGCGCATGGCGGGCACCTCACGCACGGCTCGCCGGTCAACTTCAGCGGCCTTATCTACCATATGGTGGAATACGGCGTGGACCCCTCAACTGAGTACATCGATATGGATGAGGTCGAGCGCCTTGCAAAGCACTACCGCCCCAAAATGATAATCGCCGGGGCAAGCGCCTACCCGCGCATCCTCGACTTTGAGCGGTTCTCGCACATAGCCAAGGAGGTCGGCGCAGCCCTCATGGTAGACATCGCCCATATAGCCGGCCTTATTGCCGGGGGCGCTCATCCCAGCCCCGTGCCCTACGCCGACGTGGTTACCTCCACTTCGCACAAGACGTTGCGTGGCCCGCGCGGCGGCTTTATTCTCACCAATGACGAGGAATTGGCCGCCCTCATCAACAAGGCCATCTTCCCCGGCTTGCAGGGAGGGCCGCTTCAGCATGTTGTCGCGGGTAAGGCCGTTGCCTTTGGCGAGGCGCTCAGGCCGCAGTTTAAGGACTATGCGCGCCAGGTTGTTGTAAACATGAAGGCGATGGGGGAGGCCATGGTCGCTGGTGGCCTGCGTCTTGTCTCGGGCGGTACGGACAATCATCTTGCGCTTGTCGACCTCACCGTCGCCGATGTTACCGGCAAAGACGCGGAGAACATCCTCGAGCAGGTGGGCATCACCGTTAACAAGAACACCATCCCCAATGAGACCCGCTCGCCATTTGTGACCAGCGGCATTCGCATAGGAAGCGCTGCGATAACCACACGTGGCTTTAGCGAGGAGGCAGCGCGCGAGGTGGGCAGGCTCATCGCGCTCGTGATATTTGGGCACACCGACGAGGCAGTGCTGGCACAGGCAAAAGCTGCGGTGGCGGAACTTCTGGCCGCCTATCCGCTGTACCCAGAGCTTTAGGGAGACACTGGCATGACAGGCAAGAACCCAACAACAGACAGCTACTCCACTCACCCCACGTATCCCGAGGGCATGGTGACGGTTATCGACCACCCGCTGGTCCAGCACAAGCTTACCCTTTTGCGCAATCAGGAGACGGGGTCTAAGAAGTTCCGTGAGTTGGTAAAAGAGCTTGCAATCTTTGAGGGCTACGAGGCGACCCGTCACCTCCAACTCGAGCCCATCACGGTACAAACACCTATCTGCGAGACAGTCGCCCACACGCTCAAAGGCCGCAAGGTTGCCATCGTACCGATATTGCGGGCGGGCCTGGGGATGGTTGAGGGTATCCTGGAGCTTATCCCGGCCGCGCGCGTCGGCCATGTCGGCCTGTACCGCGACCCCGCGACCCACCACCCGGTTGAGTACTACTGCAAGCTGCCCGAGGACATCGACGCACGTGAGGTCCTCATCGTCGACCCGATGCTCGCTACCGGCGGCTCGGCCTCGGCGGCCATAGAGTTCCTCAAGGCAGAGGGGGTCGCCTCCGAGCGCATCCGGCTGCTGGTTATCCTCGCTGCGCCCGAGGGCATCCAGGCTGTTGTCGAGACGGACCCCAAGGTGCACATCTACACCTGTGCCATCGATGAGCGCCTAAACGAACACGCCTACATCATCCCCGGCCTCGGCGACGCCGGCGACCGCATCTTCGGCACTAAGTAGCCGCTCATGCCTGCCGCCGCACACAACTCAGCACACAACTTAGCACAAAGCTCCGCAGATACGCGTCCGGGCTGGGATCAGTATTTTATGGAGATTGCCCAGCAGGTCGCGCGGCGTACGACCTGCCGCAGGCGGGCCGTTGGCGCGGTTCTCGTTAAGGGCAAACGCATACTCGCGACCGGCTACAATGGCGTGCCGCAGGGCATCGAACACTGCCTGGACCGCGGCTGTCTGCGCGAGCAGCTTGGCATACCGAGTGGCCAACAACACGAGCTGTGCCGCGGCCTGCACGCCGAGCAAAACGCCATCATCCAGGCCGCCAAGCACGGCATCAGCATAGACGGGGCCACGGTCTATTGCACCACCCAGCCCTGCATCATCTGCGCCAAGATGCTCATCAACTCCGGCATCCGCGAGATTGTCTTCGAGCAGTCTTACCCCGATGAACTGACGGAAGGTATGCTCGCCGAAAGCGGCGTAACGACCCGCCGTTACACAGCAGGCGCCTGATCTGTCGTCCGCGTGCCGTCCCTTTTACCTTAAATCATGTTACGAATCTCGATATTTGACAATTTCATGTCAAAGAACGTGAGTCCTTCTGGTATCATTCACACGTCCAAGATAGAGCTTTGTTAAGAGTTGTTGAAAGAAGGGTTTTCGGGTTGGTGATTCTGGCAGGTGTGTGTGGCGGTTTAGCCGGCGTGCTGGGCTTCATCCCCTTCTTCATGTTGACGGGAATCGTTCGGAGGAGATTCGCAGAGGAAGGCCTCAAGGCGTTCCGGATAGCACTGCTCGTACCGCTGGTCTCCTTCGTTCCCATGGCCGCCGCGATAGTGATTTGCGGCTTTGTGGCTCCGTCATACCTTTTGGTTTTCGCGGTGGCATGCCTGGTCGTCTTCCTTTTGGCGACGATAGCGTATACTGCCGTGCGTGCACGACAACAGACGAGATGATAGGTAATAGGGAAGGGACGGTACGTGAATCCTTTTGAGCATTTACCCGCAGAGATAGTCGAGCTGCTCAACACTTTGGCGGGGCAACCGATGTACGGTGGTATAGCTACCACCTACACCCCTTTCATTCTCCTCATCCTCTTTCTCGTGGTGGTCATAATCTTTTCGGCCCGCTCAAAGTTGGCCCTGGTACCGCCGAACCGCTTCGTCGGGGTTGTGGAGTTCTTCGTCAACTTCACCAAGGGCGAGATCGGCGAGAACGCTCTGGGCTCCGCTGCCCGCAAGCATCTTCCCTTCCTGCTCACGCTGTTCTTGTTCATCCTTGTCTCCAATCTGGTGGGCATCATCCCGGGCTCCAAGGCCGCGACGGGGACGATAGGCACCACGCTGGCGCTCACCGTCATTTCCTTTGTCTACTTCACCTACTATGGCATCAAGCATCATGGCCTGGGGGGCTATATCCTCTCCTACAGGCCGCCCGGAGTTAAACCGGCGTTTTTGGGCTGGTTCGTGTGGCTGCTCGAGCTGTTCTCAATGCTTCTGCGTCTGCTCACACTCTCCGTCCGTCTTTTTGCCAATATGTTCGCGGGGCACCTCCTGCTCGGAGTGCTCGCCATCCTCACGACCCTGTTCGTCACCCCGCTGGTTACCGCTTTCGCCGCTCAATCGGTGGGTTTTGCGGGCGCGGGCGTGCTGTTCCTGGTGCTGCTTGCGGTGATGTACGCGATGGAACTGTTCGTGGCCTGTGTGCAGGCTTATGTGTTTACGCTCCTTACCAGCGTCTATGTGATGCTGGCTACCTCGGAGCACTGAGAAGGCAATAAGCCGTGTGTTCTCGGTGAAACGCACCGGGCGCGGCTGAGTACGTACGTTGTACGAAGGTAAGTTGGGGTCGCCAAGGATTCCAGCGCGATGTTAGGAGGAGTAATGATCCTGTCAGGTTTCGGCTTGGGTGTTATCGGCTTTGGACTTGCCGCCATCGGTGGTGGTATCGGCGTGGGTCTGGCCGGTCATGGTTGTATGGGAGCTGTTGCTCGGCAGCCTGAGCTGTATGGCCGCATCTTCACGATCTTCATCATGTCTGCCGCCATGTCAGAGGCACTTGCCCTCCTCGGCTTGGTGCTCGCATTCGTGGCAATGGCCGTATAGTCTCTGTGCTGGTGTCTACCATCGCAGCTGACCGGAGGTGATTGCATGAAACGAAGTATCAGAACCATCGCGGGTGCGGTTGGCGCGTCGGCCTTTGGGCTGGCGTTCGCCCCCGTCCTCGCGTTCGCCTCGGAAGAGGGAGCTGAGGAGGGCTTCGACGGCATAGGGCTGCTCCTGCCTAAGCTGACGGAGTTCATCCCCATGCTCATCGGCTTCCTTGTCCTGTGGTTTGTGCTGGCCAAGTTCGCCTGGCCGCCCTTCATCGGGATGATCGACAAGCGCGCGACGACCATCAGGGAGTCGCTTGAGCGTGCCGAGACGGCTAAGGTAGAAAGCGAGCGTATCCTCGAGGAGAACAGGCTTCAGCTTGAGGAGACCCGCAAGCAGGCTGCTCAGATCATTGCCGACGCCCGGGTGACCGGCGAGGCGGTGCGTGCTGAGGTGATAGCCCAAGCTCAGGAGGACGCGCGTCTGCTCGTCGAGAAGGCCCGCGCCGCTATCGAGACGGAGAAGAAGACGGCCATCGCACAGCTGCAAAGCAGCGTAGCCGACCTTTCGGTCTCGGTTGTCGGCAAGGTCATCGGCCAGGACTTCACGGACGCCGACCATCGCAGGCTCATCGAGCGTTATCTCGTAGAAGCGGGGAACCTCGATGCCAATTGATCGCACACTCACACGTCGCGCGTCGATAATCTACGCTGAGACCCTGCTCGGGGCAACCAGCGGCGACGACAGCGCCTTTGAGGTCTCCGGCCAGTTGGAGCAGGTGCTTGCCACCGTCCGGGGAAGCGGAGAACTGCGCGGCGTTCTGGCGGATCGCACGATTCCCGCCGAGAGACGTTCGGAGCTTGTCCGGGAGGTTTTTGCGGGCTTCAACGCGGCGCTGCTTGAGGTGCTTGTCGTCATGGTAGAGCGCGGGGACATCTCCCTGCTCCCCCGTGTCAACGAGGCCTATATCGCGGCCGCCGAGGAAGCGCTCGGCTCCGTCATCATCGACGTGACGACCGTTATCGCCCTCGATGACGGGTTGAGGGACAGCATCAAGAAGAAGTATTCCGCCCAGTTCGGCAAGGAGGTGCTCCTGCGTGAGCACGTCGACCCCTCGCTGGTGGGCGGCATTGTATTGAGTACGCACGGCAGGCGCATCGACGCGAGCGTGGTCTCGCAGCTTGAGCGCGCCCGTACCGTGCTTGCGACCGTATCCAGCGGAGGTGATAGGTAAATGGCGGAGATTACCGCTCAGTCGATTGATGCCGTGTTGCGCAAGCAGCTAGACGCCATCAAGACCAGTGTCGAGTCACGCGAGGTGGGCACTGTCATCCAGATAGGTGATGGTATCGCCCGTATCGATGGGCTCAAAGGCGCCATGTCAGGTGAGCTTCTCGAGTTCATCGGACAGAACGGCAAGACCGTATTCGGCCTTGCACAGAACCTTGAGGAGGACGAGGTAGGCGCCGTGCTCCTGGGCGACGTTACGTCCATCAAGGAGAACGACCAGGTCCGCACGACCGGGCGCATCGTCGAGGTGCCCTCGGGCTCAGAATTCCTCGGTCGCGTTGTCAACCCGCTCGGTGAGCCTATCGACGGCAAAGGCCCTATCAAGGCCGAGGGCTATCGCCCCGTCGAGTTCCGCGCGCCAGGTGTTATCGAGCGTCAGGGCGTTAACGAGCCGGTGCAGACCGGTATCCTGGCCATCGACTCGATGATTCCCATCGGCCGCGGCCAGCGCGAGCTCATCATCGGCGACCGCCAGACCGGCAAGACGGCCATCGCGGTCGACACGATCATCAACCAAAAGGGCAAGGATCTCATCTGCATCTACGTGGCGATAGGCCAGAAGGCCTCCACGGTCGCCACCGTTGTTGAGACGCTTGAGCGTTACGGGGCCATGGATTACACCATCATCGTCTCCGCTACCGCCTCGGACTCAGCGCCGTTGCAGTACATCGCTCCCATGGCTGGTGTCGCCATCGGTGAGTATTTCATGTATAACGGCGCGGACGGCAAGCCCGCCTCTGCCGCCAACCCCGGCCGCCACGTGCTGTGCATCTACGACGATCTCTCCAAACAGGCGGTCGCCTATCGTCAGATGTCGCTCACGCTGCGCCGTCCTCCGGGACGCGAGGCCTATCCGGGCGACGTGTTCTACCTGCACTCCCGCTTGCTTGAGCGCGCCGTTAAGCTCTCAGACAAGAACGGCTCTGGTTCGCTCACGGCTCTGCCGATCATCGAGACCCAGGCAGGCGACGTCTCGGCCTACATCCCCACCAATGTTATCTCCATCACCGATGGGCAGATATTCCTCCAGTCCGACCTGTTCTTCCAGGGCCAGCGCCCGGCCGTCAACGTGGGTATCTCCGTCTCACGCGTCGGCTCAAGCGCGCAGATCAAGGCCATGAAGCAGGTTGCTGGCTCGCTGCGTCTCGACCTGGCGGCCTACCGCGAGCTACAGGCCTTCGCCCAGTTCGGCAGCGACCTGGACAAAGCGACGCAGGACCAGCTTGCCCGCGGCGCTCGCATGACCGACCTCCTCAAGCAGGGACGCTACGTCCCCATGCCCGTCGAGGAGCAGGTCGTATCTATCTTCGCCGGCAACGAGGGCTTCCTCGACGACCTGCCCGTTGAATCCGTCACGCGCTTCCGCGAGGAGCTGCTCCAGTTCCTGCGTTCGACCCGTCCCGAGATAGGCGCGACGATTATCGCCGAGCAGAAGCTCTCCGACGAGACGATCGAGAAGCTCAAAGAGGCTATCAGCACATTCAAGGGCTCGTTCTCGGTTGAAGGGTAGCGAAGATGCCATCTCTGCGCGACATACAGAAACGGATCAACTCGGTCCAGTCGACCAAGCAGATCACGCGTACGATGGAGATGGTCGCGACCGCCAAGATCCGGCGTGCCACTGACCGTATCATCGCCGCGACGCCCTTTGCGGTCGCAATGGTCGAGGTCCTCCAAAGCGTAGCCCGTCGCTCAAGCGGCAACGAGAACCCTCTGCTTGCGGCAAAGAACGACTCTAAGCGTATCGCGGTTGTCGTGGTCGTCTCCGACCGAGGGCTTGCCGGCGGCTTCAACAGCAACGTGCTGAGGGCTGCCGACCGCTTCATCAGCCGCATGAAGGAGGAAGGTATCGAGTGCGATAACATCCTCTGCGGTAAGAAGGCGCTTGGCTACTTCAATTATCGCAAGCTGCCGGTGACTTTGTCCTTCCGCGACCAATCGGCCGACCCCAAGATAGACCAGGCGCGGGAGATAGCGAGTTTTGTTATCGACAGCTATATCAACAACAAGATCGACCAGGTGGTAATCTTTTACAACCACGCGAAGAACGTTGCGGATCAGGTGCTTACCAAAGAGCAGATTCTTCCTATCGAGACCGTCGCCTATCATGAGACAGGCGAGGGCGAGACGGATGCAATCTATCTGGATGAGAGCGCCAAGGCAGCCGCTGCCGGTGCAGCGGAAAAACTGGCCCAGGCGCGCAAGGCGGCCGAGAGTGTGTCGCAGGCCGATGAGATGCAGGGTTACTTCGATTATGAGCCGTCGATGGAGGCGGTGCTCAACGCGCTGCTGCCTGCTTATGTGGAGACACGCATCTTCCACGCCCTGCTCGATTCAGCGGCAGGGGAGCAAGGCGCTCGGCGCAAGGCCATGAAGTCCGCCACGGACAACGCCAACGAGATGTCGACTACCCTTAAGCGGGTGTTCAACCGCGCGCGGCAGGGTGCCATCACCACGGAGATTACCGAGATCGTCGGCGGCGCCGCCGCCCTGGAAGGCTAGCCTTGTGCCCCGCCCGTCATTCTGGGCTTGTCCCAGAATCCCCAAGGCGAGTGCAGGTAGATAAGATGTTTTGTACCACCACCCGTCATTCTGGGCTTGTCCCAGAATCCATAAGGTGGGCACAGGTAGATGAGATGTTTCGTGGTTTTGGCAACAGGTTAAAGGGTTCTAAAAGGTTTTGAAAGGTTTGGAAGGTTAGCAATGGCTATTGAGAAGAGGGATGTACCCATGAATGCAGGACAAGTCGTTCGCGTCGTCGGCCCAGTCGTCGATGTGGAGTTTCCGGAGGATTCGATTCCCCCGATCTATAACGCACTGCTCGTCGATACCAAAACGCCCATCGGCCATGTCAAGCTCACACTTGAGGTTGAGACGCACCTGCCGGGCAACATCGTTCGTACCGTTGCGATGTCATCCACCGACGGACTTCAGCGCGGGGTCTCGGCAGTCGACACCGGTGCGCCCATCAGGATGCCCGTTGGCACCGAGACACTCGGCCGCATCTGGAACGTCACCGGTGAGCTCATCGACGGCGGCGAGGCTCCCGATATCAAGGAGTACTATCCCATCCACCGCGCAGCGCCCGCGTTTGAGGAGCTGACCACCTCCACCGAGATATTCGAGACAGGCATCAAGGTTGTCGATTTGCTCGAGCCCTACATCAAGGGTGGCAAGACGGGCCTGTTCGGCGGCGCTGGCGTAGGCAAGACCGTTATCATCATGGAGCTCATCAACAACCTTGCCCAAGAGCACGGCGGCACCTCGGTGTTCACCGGCGTGGGCGAGCGTACGCGTGAGGGTACCGACCTCTATAACGAGATGAACGAGTCCGGCGTCATCAAGAAGACCTGCCTCGTGTACGGCCAGATGAACGAGCCTCCCGGAGCGCGTCTGCGCGTCGGTCTCGCGGGGCTGACCTCTGCGGAGTATTTCCGTGACCAGGGCCAGGACGTGTTGTTGTTCATCGACAACATCTTCCGTTTCACCCAGGCGGGTTCTGAGGTCTCCGCTCTGCTCGGGCGTATGCCCTCGGCCGTAGGTTACCAGCCGACGCTTTCCACCGAGATGGGTGATCTGCAGGAACGCATCACCTCCACCAAGACCGGCTCCATCACCTCGGTGCAGGCCATCTACGTGCCCGCCGACGACCTTACCGACCCCGCGCCGGCCACGGCCTTCATCCACCTCGACGCGACGACGGTTCTCTCGCGTTCCATCGCCGAGCTCGGCATCTATCCGGCCGTCGACCCGTTGCAATCAACCTCGCGTGCGCTTTCCGCCGAGGTACTCGGCGAGGAGCACTACCGCGTGGCCGTTACCGTGCAGGAGGTACTCCAGACCTACTCCGACCTCCAGGACATCATCGCCATCCTCGGTATGGACGAGCTTTCCGAGGACCAGAAGCTCACTGTGAGCCGCGCCCGCAAGATACAGCAATTCCTGGGCCAGCCCTTCCATGTGGCCGAGGTCTTCACGGGCAACCCCGGTAAGTACGTCAAGCTCGAGGACACGGTGCGCAGCTTTGCCGCCATCATCGACGGTGAGTGCGACGACATCCCCGAGCAGGCCTTCCGCTACAAGGGCGCCATCGAGGAAGTCTACGAGGCCGCCGAGAAGCTGAAGAGCGCCTGATATGAGTACCTTTCGCTGCGATATCGTAACGCCGGAGAGCCTGCTGTTCTCGGAGGAAGTGAACTTCGTCTCCGTCCCGGGCAGCGAGGGTGAGCTCGGCATACTCGCCAAGCACGCCCCCGTCGTCTCCACCCTCAAGCTCGGTGCTATCCGGGTGAAGCGGGAGGAGAATAGCGAGCCTCTCGCCTTTGCGGTCACCGGCGGCTATGTGGAGATCGACGGGACCAAGGTCGTCGTACTGGCGACCCGCGCCGTTGACGCGTCTACAGTCACCCCCGAGGAGGCGCGCGCGTCTAAGGCCGCGGCCGAGCAGAAGCTGTCCGCTTTGGCCGAGGACGATTCCCGCGCGGCGTTCTATAACGACGAGATCGCGTTTTTCGAGTTGCTGGAGAACCTGCACGCCGCTCGCGCCTAGCTCACTAAGAAGGCTATACCGTTGTCAGAAGACCTTATCATTGTCAGTGGCGGTGCCCCGCTTGAGGGCACCGTTAACATCGCGGGCGCCAAGAACTCGGTGCTCAAACTTATGGCCGCATCACTTCTGGCGCCGGGCCTGACGACCATCGAGAACGTCCCCATCATCTCAGACGTCACGCTCATGGGCAAAGTCCTCTCCAATCTGGGAGCAAAGGTCAGTTTTGGAGACCATCGGGTTGCCATAGACACCGCCCCCGTCGATTCCATTGAGGCTCCCTACGAACTCGTTGCCCAGATGCGCGCCTCCATCGCGGTCCTGGGGCCGCTCATCGCGCGCTTCGGCCGGGCGCACGTCGCCATGCCGGGCGGCTGCCAGATAGGCTCGCGCAAGCTCGACATGCACATCGCCGGTCTTGAGGCCCTGGGTGTGAGCTTCGACATCGCGCATGGATTCATCGACGCGTCCATCCCCCAGGGGCTGATAGGTGCTCCGGTCATACTGGAGTTCCCCAGCGTCGGAGCGACCGAGAACCTCATGATGGCGGCTGTCCTCGCGCAAGGCACAACCATCATCAACAACGCCGCCCGTGAGCCGGAGATCGTCGATTTGGCGAATTATCTCATTGCGATGGGCGCGCGGATAGAGGGCGCTGGAACGCCGGCCATCAGCATCGAGGGCGTAAAGGAACTCAGCCCGGTAGCGTCCCATACAACCGTAGGCGACCGCATCGAGGCGGGCACCTTCCTCGTCGCAGGCGTGCTCGGCGGCGGCCCCGTTACCGTTAAGGGCGTTGACCCTTCCCATCTTGAGATGGCGCTCACAAAGCTGCGGGCGATGGGCGTGCAACTTGAGGTGGGTTCAGACAGCATCACCGTGAGTCACAGCGGCGCCATCAAACCGGTAGACATACAGACCCTGCCGCATCCGGGGTTCCCCACCGACCTCCAGGCGCAGTTCATGGTGCTTGACGCACTGGCTGATGGCCGCAGCGTCATCACCGAGAACGTCTTTGAGAACCGCTTCATGTTCGCCGACGAGATCGCGCGGATGGGCGCTGAGATACGGATAGAGGGCCACTTCGCGTTCGTGACTGGCGTGCGCCAACTTTCGGGCGCTCCCGTGCGTTCTCCCGACCTACGCGGCGGCGCCGCCTTGGTACTGGCGGGCCTGGTAGCCGACGGACAGACCGTCGTAGCAGGCGTTGAGCACATCGACCGCGGCTACGAGCATTTCGTCGACAAACTAGCATCCCTCGGCGCCCAAATAAAACGCGCCCCCAGCGCCTGAGATCCTCCGCTGTCATCCCCGGGCTTGCCCGGGACGCTTCGGCTGCGCCAGCAACCGTAACCTGGCGGCTTGGATTGCCGGAACAAGTCCGGCAATGATGGGATAGTGTCAACTGTGTGTCGTTTCGCTGGACGAATCGCGGCAATATGAGATAATGGGTCCTACGACTGAATCAATCAAGTCGACCGGGCATCATGATTGAACAGCAAAAGGTTTCCGAGGAGCGTGGTGCCCATTGACCGGAAACTGATAGGAAGTTCCTGCATGGCCACATCTTCGCGACGCATGCGAAACAACAACTGGGATATAGCGCAGAGCCACGTCAACCTCGTCAGCGCGCGCTCGCATTCAGCCGTGGACGCCAAGAAGCTCTCGCGGAACGGATCGGCCGATGGCTACGCTCAACTGAGGAAGAAGCGCGCGCGTAAGAAGACCATCATCATGGGCCTGAGTATCGCGCTCGTCTCTCTGCTTGCCGCCATCGTGGTCGCCGCGACTGTGTGGGTGCTGTGGCTCAACGGCGAGCTGGGCCGCGACCTCTTAGGCAACCAGGCCAACTTTGACAGCGGCGTCTATGAGGGCCTCTTTGTGGAGCCGGAGAAACCCGAAGACCCCTTCTGGATACTGCTCATGGGTACCGACGACCGCGAAGGCTATGAGGTGCCGCGCACCGACACCCTCATATTGGCGCGCGTCGACCAGAAGAACAAACGGGCCTCCCTGATCTCGATACCCCGCGACCTCTACGTGGAGATACCCGGCTACGGCTACAACAAGATAAATGCCGCCTACACCTTTGCCGAGTTAGAGGAGCCCGGATCGGGAGCTGCTTTGACGATCAAGACGGTGCAGAACCTCGCCGGCGTCCAGATCTCCTACTTCGCCCAGATCAACTTCACCGGTCTTGAGAACCTTGTGGATGGCCTGGGAGGCGTTGAGGTGGACGTCCCGGTTGACATCGTCAATGACCCAGACTCCGGTGGCCTCGACATCTATGCGGGCGTTCAGACGCTCGATGGCGCGCACGCACTCACCTTCTGTCGCGCACGCAACAGTTTTGATCAAGGTGACTATCAACGCCAGGCCAACCAACGCACCTTCCTGCAGGCGCTCGCCAAGCAGGTGCTGGCCTCCGATCCGCCTACCATTGCGAACACGGTCTCCAATATGGCGACGATGACCTTCACGAATATGGATGTCGCCAAACTCGTCAAAATCGCTCAAGGCATGCAGGGGATGGAGGAGAGCGGCATCTACACCTATCATCTTCCCGCTTCGAGCGATTCTGTGTATATCGGGGAAGACAAGTTATCAGTTGAGATTCTCGACAGCTATGCCTGGCAGGAGCTTATCACGGCACTAGACGCGGGCGAGTACCCGGAGCTTCAAGATGACCCCCGGGCCGGCGTTGTACCCGACAGCTATCTGCCCAGCTCAACACCGGGCGCTGTCGATCAGACCGCTGGCGGCGCTTCATCCATTGACGCCTCGCAGTATCTCGTAGATGTCCGCAATGGCTGCGGCATCCAGGGCAGCGCGACGAGCGTCTCCGACATGTTGGCGCTCGCGGGCTATCAGCGCGGCGAGATAGGCAACGCGAACGCCTACGTCTACGACGAGACGCTCATCATCTACCAGGATGAGACAAGCAAGGCCGCCGCCGAGGATATCCGCCGCCGTCTCGGCTACGGCAAGACCATCGCCTCTCTGGGCCGCTACTCCTTCACCGGCAACATACTGGTAGTAGTAGGCAACGACTTCCCCGCCTAAGCCCCCGCCGTACCGCTGTGCCACGAGAACGGCTGCGCCGTTCCTCGATGTATCGTAGCTCCGTCGGCTACCGCCGCCGGGTGGACCCTGGGATAAACCCAGGGTGACGTGCACTTTTCCGCCCATCACCCCCCGCTCGTCATTCTGGGCTTGTCCCAGAATCCAGTCGCGAGCGATAGCGAGCGACGCATCAGGAGCGCGCAGCGCGACACACGCCACACCCTCACAACGTAGCGTTCATAGACCCCGTGCGATACCCAGCCAAGTCAAGCGCAACAAACGTGAAGCCCAGCGCCGTGAGCGCCTCATGCGTGCGCTCGCGCAGTCGAGCGTCCCCCAAGGCCCTCATCCCCGCCTCGTCGGTCTCTATGCGCGCCACATCGCCGTGTACGCGCACGCGCACCTGTCGCAACCCCTCATCCAGCAAGAAGCGCTCAGCGCGCTCCACGCGCCTAAGCCCCTCAACACTTATATGCTCGCCGTAGGCAAAGCGTGAGGCGAGGCAGGCGAAGCTGGGCTTGTCGGCGGTTGGCAACCCCAGGGTCCGCGAGAGGGCGCGCACGTCGGCCTTATCCAGCCCCGCCTCGCGTAGCGGGCTGCGCACCCCACGCTCCGCGACGGCCTGCAGACCAGGACGATAATCACCCTCGTCATCCAGGTTGGAGCCTTCAGCCATACAGGCAAGTCCGTGGTCGCGGGCAACTTCCTCCAAGCGCTCAAACAACGCGTTCTTGCACAGGTAACAGCGATTGGGAGGATTGGACGAGAAGCCCTCAATATCAAGCTCCTCACTATCTACTATAACGTGTGCGATGCCGTGCGTGGCGCAGAAGGCCTGGGTCTCGGCAAGCTCACGCGCGGGAAAGGAGTGAGAGCGCGCCGTAACGGCCAGACAGTCTTCACCCAGCTCTTCATGTGCGAGATACAGTAGCAGCGTTGAGTCGACCCCGCCGCTGAAGGCGACCGCGACGCTCCCCAACGCTCGTATCCTCTCGCGAAGGAGCCCAAGTTTATCCTGTGACATGCCGCTACCAAACCTCTCTCGATTTTTCTGGTTTTTCAGGTATTGTACTATTGTTTGCGAGGCCCACTTAGGGTAAAATTTGTAGTCCGCCAAAAGCGGCGGCGAGCCCCGAAGATATTTATTCGATTTTCTCCGAGATTCTTATTGACATCGACCTCTCGCACGGATAGTATATCTCCTTGCGTCTTGCGCACCTCTCAAGCGGAAAGCGTGAGACAACCGGGG
>JAITEK010000131.1 GCA_031282085.1 Coriobacteriales bacterium | reverse complement strand
CTTCTGGAGGCGATTGCTGTTGCCTATGGCTTCAACGCGGAGGGCGGCTCGAAGAACTTTCTGTTCTCAACCGCAAAGACGCATAGCGAGTTGCATGAGGACATCATCATTACCAAGGGGCCTTACCGGCCTGAGGGTTCGTATTTTTTGCGGGCGGAGAGTTTTTACAACCTCGCGACGGAGATAGACGAGTTGGATGGGGGTTCGGGCGGCCTGCTTGGCGGTTATGGCGGGGTCTCGCTGCATCATCAGTCCCACGGCGAGGCATTTCTCGCGTTGGTCCGCAATCGCTTCAAGCCCAGAGGGTTGTATCTGCTCGATGAACCTGAGGCCGCGCTTTCTCCCATGAACCAGATAGCCTTGCTGCGGGTGCTTCACGATTTGGCGGAATGCGGCTCTCAGCTCATCATCGCGACCCACTCCCCCATCCTGCTCGCGCTGCCCGACGCGGAGATTATGTTGTTTGATGAGGGCGGACCGACCGAGATAGACTATGAGGAGACCGAACACTACCGGGTGACCAGGGACTTCTTTGAGAATCAGGGGCTTTTTTTGAAGCATCTGCTGGGGTGAGTCGTGTGTCGCGCTACGCGCTCTTTATGCGTCGCGCGCTGTCGCGTGCGACTGGATTCTGGGATAAACCCAGAATGACAGACGGGGACGGCGAGGGTGCAGGCGGGGAATCGCACGTCATGCTGGCTTTATGCCAGCATCCAACCGGGCGCGATAGCGACCGGGGTTACTATACATCGCGGGACGCGAAGCGTCCTCGTGGGACGGCGAGGTTTATAGGCCCAGGGCTTTTTTTAGGGCGGCTACGCGGCGACGGGAGACGGGGATGCCCTCGTCCTCGCCGACGAGGTTCAGCAGCAGTGTGCCGCCGCTGACGGAGGCTACTTCCTCAACACAGGCCAGGTTGACCAGGTAGCGCCGGTGCACGCGGAAGAAGCCGTACGGCTCAAGGCGGGCCTCAAGTTGCGCAAGGCTGACGGTGGAGAGGTAGCGGTCGGTCTCTGTGTGCAGGTAGGAGTAATCGTCCTTTGCCATGATGTAGTGTATCTTGTCGGTCGGTACGAGCAGCTTCTTGCCGCTTTTCTCAACGGGGATGCGCTCCACCTGCTGGTCTTTGGAGAACAGGGACACGTGGTGCCGGACCTTGGTCAGCGCCTGCTGAAGGCGGTCGGTCTCAACGGGTTTGACGAGGTAGTCCACGGCGTTAACGTCAAATGCCTTGGCGGCGTGCTCGCTGTACGCGGTCACGAAGACGATGGCGGGCGGGTACTTGAGACGCGTGAGAGCCTCCGCCAGTTGCAGGCCGTTTGCGCCCGGCATGTTGATGTCGAGGAACATGACATCGGCGCCTTTTTCCTTGAGCTGTTCGATGGCCTCGCGCACATTCGCAGCCTCAGCCACGATCTGCACCTGCCGGGTCTCATCCAGCAGGAACCGTAATTCGGAACGAGCGGGTGACTCGTCGTCAACAATAATCGCCTTAATCATGTGCCTCTACTTTCAAATCCATTATCGGGCCAAGATTCATCGAAACCGTTGTTCCGGCGTCTACTTCTGATTGTACCTCTAAGTGCGCCTGTCTGCCAAAAAAGCCCTTCAGTCTGTCATCAACGTTACGCAAAGCAACGCCAGCGTGTTGTGATGTGGGGTCGAACATACGGGCAAGCGTGTCCTTGGGCATACCGCGCCCGTCATCGCGGATGTCGATGAGCACGTTGCCCTCGACCGTGCGCGCGATAAGCTCGATGTGCAGCGGAGCGTCCTCGCGCATCCCGTGTCCCACCGCGTTCTCCACAAGCGGCTGGATGATGAAGGCCGGCACCTGGATCATCTCGAGCCCCTGCTCTATGTTGCTGGTGAGCGATATGCGGTCCGCGCCGAAACGCGCGATCTCAAAGCCCAGGTAGCGCAGGGTCTGAAGGTACTCCTGCTCAAGCGTGATGCTGTCGAGCGAGCCCTCGAGCGTGCGCCGATAGAAGGTCGCGAACTCCCTCAGAAGGATGCGCGCCTGCTGGGGGTCGGTACGGATGAGGGCGGCTATGGTGTTGATCGTGTTGAACAGGAAATGCGGCTTTATCTGCGCCTGGAGGGCCTTGAGTTCCATCTTGGCCGCCAGCTCGCGCTGATACTCAAGCTCCGAGATACTCAACTGCATGGCGAGCAACGCGGCCAGGCCCTGGGCGACAGCCTGCTCGGTCTCGTCTATCTTGCGGGCGCTGCGATAGTAGAACTTCAGCGTTCCAACTACCTCGTCGTGTTGGATGATAGGCACGACAATGGCGGCCTTGAACACGGTGTCCTCGTCGGGGAAGCCTATGCTTTTGCGCGAGGTTATCACCTGCGTCTCGGCGCTGCGTAGCGAGGTCTTTGTCGACTCGGTCCGGATGGGCGAGCCAACCGGGTACGCGTCCTTCTCCGCGCCAGCGAACCCGAGGATGTTGACCTGGTCGGTGATGGCAACGGCATTGGCGGAGGTCGTTGGCAACAGCAGCTTGCAGACCGCCTCGGCCGACTCGATGGTAAGGCCGGTGCTCATGTGGGTCAGCGTGCTCGCCGCTATCTTGAGCATACGCTCGGATTGTCGCGCGCGCAGACGGTCGGGGTCTATGGACGAACGCACCATGATGAAGACCATCGCGCCGATTCCCAGCACGCAGAGGGAGGATATGACCCAATGCCCGCCTATCAGCATCGAGATGATGGCGATAAAGGCCAGCACGACGATAGCGCCCGTCAGTATCACTTCTATGAGGGTAAGCTGTTTGACCATCTCAGTATCCCCTGTTTCCTATCCTGTGAGGACGCGGTTTGCGATGAGCAGCGCGCCGGACATTACCAACAGAACGCCGAACGCAAGGCGCGCCGCGCGCTCGGGCACCTTGGTGATGAGGTGGGCGCCGAGGTAGGCGCCAGGCATCGTGCCGAGTATAAGCGCGACACCACCAAGATACCAGATATGCCCCAACAGGGCATGGGTAATGATGCCGGGTACCGCTATGAAGGCGATGGCCAGAAGCGAGGTGCCGCTGGCCTTTTTGAAAGCGTAGCCGAAGTACGCAATACCGATGGGGACGATGATGAAGCCGCCGCCCACACCCGCTATGCCCGAGACCGCCCCGGCGAACAGCCCCAGGCAGACGCAAGCGATGGCGCGGCTTTGGCGAGTGGTGAAGCGGGCAGGCGCGTCGCCTTCCTCAACCAGAACAGCTCCCAGCGCTCCCTTGATGACCGAGACCGCACTGTAGAGGATCACGATGACGACGACCGCGAGGATGACGATGCTGGGCAAACGGTCTGCCGAAAAAGAGCTGAACACTGAAGCGACAGCCCCCGAAAGCCCGATGAGCACAGCGGCCCGCACGTCGACGCTGCCCTGGCGGACATGGCGCCAGGCCCCCGATAGCGAGGTCGGCGCGATGACGAGCAGCGACGTTGCCGTAGCCGTGAGGATGGGCAGGCGGAAGACGAGGTTGAGCAGCGGGATCATGAGGGTGCCGCCGCCGATACCGAACATGCCCGAAAGGACGCCGACAAGAATGCCGAACAGGGTTATGAGGATGAACAGGCCGATGGTCATGGGAGAATACGCGCCTCGTAAAATGAATCAGTCTTCGCCGATGTCGATACCGAGGGCCTCAAGGTCCAGCTCGAAATCGAGAAGCTCGGGTTTGATACCCCGGTGCGCCAACGAGTCATTTAAGGCGATCTCTTGCACGGGAGAGACGGCGGCTGGGGCCGAAGCGGTGGCTGGGGCGCCAACGGCGGGCGCGGAGGCCTCAACATCGCTTGCCGCCAGTTGGGGGGCCACCCGCGTTCCCTCACTGAACAGGGCCTTGAGCTGCGGGTCTACCTCAAAAGTTGCCAGAGTCTGCGCCCAGCCCAGCTGGAACTCAAAATACTTGGAGCAGAACATCTCGGCGTAGGCTTTTGCTTCGCGCCGCGCCACCTGCGCCGCCTTGAGGTAGCCCTGGCGGTCTTGCGCACGGCCGATGGTGCGCAGAAGTGCCGTCAAAAAGACGCGGGTCGTTATCGAATTCTCCAAAAACGGCCCGGGATAAGGGTCGAGCGAGTGCGGCTGTATCTGGAGCAGGTCGATCTGGGTCTTGGAGAACTCCAGCTTGCGGTGCTCGTATATCCAGCGGTAGATGTCCTGCTTGAAGCGTTGGGCCTCGTTACGCTCGGTTGGCGGCAGATGCTGTATCTGCCATTTGTTGTCGAACCACACCCCGCCGCCGTACATACGGACGTTGAGCAGATAGTCGAGGTCCTCGCCGCGCGGAATCCACGGATCGAAGGACACGCGCCGGTACGCCTCGCGATGTATGGCCATCAGACCACCGTACAAGACATTGGAGCGCGAGAGCCGCGGGGCTTGCATCGCCTTGGTTATCCAGCGGTTGAACAGCTCACCCTGCTCCCAGTAGCGGTTGTACCAGGCGCGCGAGGCGCGGGACTTCCACTTGCCTTTGCGATCGGTGTAAAAGCCCGACTTCACGAGCACCGGTATTCCCTTCTTGGAGAGTCGGCCCAGGCCGTACAGGGATTGCTTGAGGAAGTCGGGGGACCCCACCACCTCGTCGTCGTCGATGAAGATGGCCTCGGTGAATCCCAGCGTGGCGGCAACGACGAGCCCGAAGTTACGGACCGCCCCGTAGCCGGTCAGTGAAATCCCCTCCTTGATGGCCGCCAGGCCTAGTTGGTCGGCCCGCGTGTGGAACTGCGCCAGTATGCCTGCGTCGAACACGCGCAAATCGAGAGTCTCGAGATAGGCCGAGGCGATCTCGCGTATCTTGAGGGACGCCTCGCGCTCGACTCCGCTCTCCGAGACGACGAGCAGCAGGATGGGGATATCCACGTCGTTGTCCCGCAACGAGGCGAGACAGCGGGGCAACTCACCTTGATGCGTCAGCGGCGTGACGTGGTCGTAGGTCGCGACGACGTTATAGCTCGGCATCTTGCGTTTGGTGCCCACATAGGTGGGGATGATGATGGCCGGGTTCACGCTAGAACTCCAGCGTCTCAAGCCGCTCGAACAACAGGTCTGCACGGGCAAGGAAGTGCCACGGGTCGAACAGACGCTCAAGTTCGGCGTCGGCAAGAGGCGCCTCGGCGTCGGCGGCAATGCGCTCCTTAAAGCTCATGCCTGGTCGCGCCTGCTGTATGTCCTCCCAGACCGCCATCGCGTTGCGTTTAACGATGTCATAGGCGGCCTCGCGGGTGACGCCGGTATCGACGAGCGCGAGCAGCACCTTGCTTGAGTAGATGAGGCCGCGCGTGCGCTCGAGGTTTGCCTTGCAGTTCTCGGGGTAGATGACCAGACCCTCGCAGATGCCCTGCATCTTGGCCAGGATGTAGTCGGTGGCGATAAAGCTGTCGACGAGCGTCACGCGCTCGGCCGAGCTGTGCGAGATGTCACGCTCATGCCACAGCGCCACGTTGTCAAAGGCGACCTGCGCGTTGGCCTTGATGGTGCGCGCGAGCCCGCAGACACGCTCGCAGGTGATGGGGTTGCGCTTATGGGGCATGGCCGAGGACCCCTTTTGGCTCTTTGAGAACGGTTCTTCGGCCTCAAGCGTATCGCTTTTCTGAAGCGCGCGTATCTCGGTCGCCATCTGCTCGAGGCTTGCCGCACATACGGCAAGCGCGGCGGCGACCTGCGCGTGGCGGTCGCGGGCGACCACCTGAGTGGAGAGAGGGTCCGGCACAAGGCCGAGCTTCTCGCAGACGTAGCGCTCGACGGCGGGGTCGATGCTCGAGTAACTGCCGACCGCACCGCTGATAGCGCCTGTCGCGATGGTCGCGCGGGCCTCCAGCAGACGCGTCTCGGCGCGTTTGAGCGCCCAGGCCCAGCTCGCGAACTTCATGCCGAAGGTCATCGGCTCGGCGTGGATGCCGTGCGTGCGCCCCACGCACAGCGTAGCGCGCTGCTCAAGGGCACGCCGCTTGACGGTGGCGCCGAGCGTGCGCACGCCCTGTATGATGAGGTCAAGTGCCTGAGTTATCTGGCAACATAGCGCCGTGTCGCCCAGGTCGCTGGAGGTCATGCCGTAGTGCACCCAACGCGAGGGTTTGGGCGCGTCTGCGGGCAGGTCGGCGTCGATGTGTTCAGCCATGTTCGTAAGGAAGGCGATGACGTCGTGGTTGGTCGCTCGCTCGATCTCATCTATGCGCTCAATCTCAAAGCCCGCGTGGCCGCGTATCCAGGCGGCCTCCTCGGCAGTGATGCCGCTCAGACCAAGCTCTGCCTGTGCTTCGCAGGCGAGAATCTCGATTTCCATCCAAAGGGAGAACTTATTGTGCAAAGAGAAGATACCGCCCATCTCCTTGCGCGTATAACGCTCGATCATTTAGGGTCCTTCTGTGCGTTGGACGTGATGCTGATAGAGCTGATATTGTAACAGATTCGTTGCTGATCTGTATCGCCTGAACGGATTTGCCCCTGGAGCTCCGCCGCTTTGCGGCCGACTCTGCGGGATGGCTGAGCCGTGTTCAACCGATTACGACTCCAGTGAGGGCGAGGTCGTGTCTCTCAACGGGTACGGCCTCGGCCACCTGCTCGCGAAAGCCCACACCCCAGGCCGGAACCTCCTTCTTCAGCCGCGGGATATAGCGGTCGTAGTAGCCGCCGCCGTAGCCTACCCGCTGCCGGTCCGCGTCGAAGATGACTCCGGGCACCACCAGCGCGCTTATCTCAGAGGGCTCTACGCGGTTGAGATTCGCAAGGTCTACGCTATCTGCCTGCTCAAAAGGATTCTCCTCGAGGATGGCGTTGAGCAGATCCTCGTCGCTCACGCCCAGGGTGGTGAAGAACTCCATCTCGGTCTCGGAGGTCAGCGCTGGATAGGCGACCTTGTAGCCGAGCACGCTCAATTGCACCGCCAAAAGACCCAGCGACAGCTCGCTTCCCTGGGCCGAGTAGAGCCCGATGTAGCCGGCGCGCGGGTCGAGCAGCATGAGTTTACGCACGAGAAGGGCGCAGGCCGCGTCGCTTCGCAGATTGCGCTCCTCGGGCAAAATCGCTGCACGCAGCGCCAGGAAGTGCCTGCGCATCTCCTCTTTTGTCTGTGTATATTCCCGCACAAAGGGAATGAGGGCCAGATACGGCAGGCAGCAGATAAAGGCGCTGAGGCTCACCATCTCGGAGGGGGCATAGGCAGGGCGCGCGAACACGAAGGTAAGCCCGAACCCGATAAGCGGGACGAACGGCAGCAGGTAGCGCGGGCGCCTTGTATACAGGATGTCGATGAGGATCGCCAGCGTGACGACGAACGCCACGAGAAAGGAGATGAAGATGTTGAAGCTGCTGAAGTCGAGCGTGGCGGAAAACGCCTGCGGCAGCGCTACGAGCGGGTTTGTACCCCAACCGAGCCACGGAGCGACAACGCACAGGCCCCCGATCCAAAGGGCGATCACAACGCAGGCCAGCAGGAAAAGACGTGGTTTTATCCGGCTCGGCGTCAGGCTCGCCCAGATGAGGGTCGCGGCGCACGTCATCAACATAAGGGGGTTGAGGAGTACGAGGAGGGTGAGCAGAGCGTACAGGGCGCACGTGGGAAGCGCGCGGCGCAGGAAGCGGCAGTTGTCGCCTGCGGCTTGGATGAGCCAGAGCACCAGGAAGAACAGTATAACGACGAGCAGTGCGTCGGGCCGCGGACAGACGGCGGCACGGGAGAGGGGGATGAGAGCCGCGAGGATGAGGGCAAGAACGAGCGTGAGCAGGAAGGGTGCACCTTTGGCGTAGAGCCAGGAGCAGGCGCGGGCGCACAGGGACACCAGGAGCAGCGACTGGATGGCCAGAAAGGCCCAGAAGCCGCCTGCCGGGCCAGCGAGGGTCGCCCCGAAGTTGTAGGCGGCGGCGAGGAACAGCGTGTAGAGCAGCGAGGGCGTTGCCCCCGAATAGTCGCCCCGGGCAATCAGTACGAACGGCCGTTTATCCAGCGAAACGATGGACAGCTCACCCAGCAGGTACAGCGTGAGCGCCCACCCGGCGGCGATGAGCATGAAGAAGCAGCATGCCGCCCAGCCCTTTCGCCTGCGTTTCGCGGGATCGAACACCGTCTCATCATCCTCCCGCGAACACCCGTATGATAACGGTGAAGAAGCCTCCGAGCAGTGCCGAGACCGGCAGCGTGATGACCCAGGTGAGCACGATGTCCTGGGCTATCTTCCACTTGACGGCTTTGAGGCGCCGCGCGCTGCCCACCCCCATGACCGAGGTGGTGATGACGTGCGTGGTGGAGATGGGCGCGTGCAGGCCCGTCATGAGGCCGATGACCGCCGCGGAGGTCGCCTGGGCCGCAAAGCCGCCGGCCGGCTCGAGCTTGGTCACTCCCCCGCCCATGGTCTTCATAATCTTCCACCCGCCGACGGAAGTACCCACGGCTATCGTCGCGCCGCAGAGCGCCTTCACCCAAAACGGTATGTGCTCGGGGCTGTCCAGCAGACCCGCGGTGAACAGGGCCAGCGTGATGATGCCCATGGTCTTCTGCGCGTCATTGGTGCCGTGCATGAAGGCGACCGCCGCCGCCGAGAATATCTGGAGCCGGGAGAACAAGTTGTTCACGCGGCCACGGGGCACGCGGGCAAAGGTCCAGTGGATGAGTTTCATGATGCTGTAGCCGAGCAAAAAGCCGATGATCGGCGAGGTGAGCAATGGGACGATGACCTTCTCGAGCACGCCACTCCAGATGATCTCGTCCAGCGTAGCGGTGTAGACGATGGTTGCGCCCATAAGGCTGCCGATAAGGGCGTGCGATGAGGAACTGGGGATGCCCCGCCACCAGGTGAACAGGTTCCAGGTGATGGCGCCGAGCAGCGTGGAGAGCACGACGTACTGCTCCAACGTCGTAGCTACCAGCCCCGTGCTGATGGTCTTGGCAACGCCCTCGAATACCAAGGCCCCAAGGAAGTTCATAGCCGCAGCGAGCGCTATCGCCGCACCCACGGACAGGGCCCGCGTATACACCGAGGTGGCGATCGCGTTTGCGGTGTCGTGGAACCCGTTTATGAACTCGAAGATGACCGCGAAGATGACGACGCATACTATCAGGACACTCATCTTGGTTTCGCGTACTCCTTCGTGTCGCGCGTCTCAAAGCTGGGAAGACAGCCGTCGGCACGCACTCTCGCTGTGGTCAGGGTCGCCGGGGGCTTACCGCTCTGCCCGCATGCGCCACGCCTATGCGTGACACCCCACGTGCCGGTCGCGGCGCCCTCCCGCGAGGACTGCTCAACAGTCCCTAGCAAAGTATAGCGGTAATCCCCTCGCCGCGCGCGGGCGAAGTGTTGAAATTGGCGCGAGGGTCGGCGCGGGGCGTGGGGTCGGAGTTGGTGCGGGGTGTAGGGCGGCGGGTTGCCGCAGGACGGCGGGTCAGCCTGCGGCCATGCAGACATCGAGGGAAGCCTCGTTCAGCTCCTCCGAGCGCTGCGGCTTGAAGGCGCTCCCGAATATCCACTGTACGCCCTCGTACGGCTGTCGCGTGCCTGCCACGTCTTTGAGCACCAGGGGCGAGTAGGCAAAGGGTTGCTCCTCCTCCTCGTAATCCGAGAAGCGCCGGGCGGTGTCTGCGAACAGCGGGGCGATCTCCTCAAAGACCTCCACCAGCACAGGGTCGAACTGCTTGCCGGAGCCCTCGTGGATGGCCCGCTCTGCCTCGTCGGACCCGCGCTTCTCCTTGTATACGCGCTTGGAGATAACGGCGTCGTACACGTCCGCGATAGCCATCAGTCTGCCCTCCAGGGGAATCTCCTCGCCCTTGAGGCCGTAGGGATAGCCGCTGCCATCCCAACGCTCGTGGTGGCTGGAGGCGATCAGTTTCGCGTGGTGCAGGAATTGGCACTCCGAGGTGACCCTCTCCATGTTCTCAAGGATGGTCTCGCCGATTGACGCGTGGCATTTCATGATCTCGAACTCCGCGTCGCTCAGTTTGCCGGGCTTGAACAGGATCGCGTCGGGTATCGCCACCTTGCCGATGTCGTGCAGGGTTGCCGAGGATATGAGCGTCTCCTGGTCCCAGGCGCAACGCTCCTTCTCGTAGATGCCCTTCTCCTCCAGTTTGTTGACGAGGAACTCCAGATAGAACTTCGTGCGCTCGATGTGGTGACCGGTTATGTCGTCGCGCAGCTCCACGATGTTGGCCATGCCCGTGAACACGGCGTGCTGCAACTCGAATATCTGGGTGTCCTTCTGCTTGACCTGCTCCTGGAGTATCTGTATGCGTTCAAGGTAGTGCCTGCGTTGGCGGAGGTCATCGATGAGGGCCTCGATCCTGAGCTTGAGGAGGATCGGGTTCTTCAGGGAGAAACCCTGGGCTCCCAGTGTACGGGCGCGGGCGAGGTTCCTGTCGGTCATCTCGTTGAAGATGAACATCAGGGGGATGTCCTGCCAGCGGGGATCCGACCGTAGCGGACAGGTCTTCGGTAGGCCGCCGTTCGCGAGGGTATCGTAATCCATCACAACCAGATCGGGGGTGATCTTCTCCAGAAGCGGTGCGAGTTTGTGGGCGCCGGTTACGGTGAATACCTCATAATGTTCCGCCAGCATGGCCCTGTTCCGGGTGCAACTCACCACGTCGTTGTCCACCAGGATTATCTTGCTCGGCTTTCTCATGTCTGTGTCGCTCCTTGCCCTTGCCCTTGCTTTTTGCTGTGCCCCACAGATCCCGGTTGACGCTCGGAACCGTTTGTCTTGCCCCTTGCTGCCGTGCTGTCTTGCTGCCTTCTGTCGCCTCTTGGAGCGTCCCGCCGTCAACAGCTCCAGGGGCGACGCTTAACTAGCGTGCGCCTGTTGGGCCACCTTGCTTGCTCAGACTTGCCGCCGCCAAGCCCTTCTCAGTCGGTTGGATGAGCGTTGTTAACAGGGTGTAGCCTTTGACCCAGTCGTCGATGCCGATGGGGTGCATACCGTTGTCGCGCACTGCGGCGCTGTAGCAGTAGTTGGTGAGCAGCACCACCATCGCGTCAACATCCAAAGGTTCGATATACTCAAGCTCCAGCAGACGGTTTAAGAGCCGCTTTGTGATGGAACCGGGAATCTCCAGCAGCACCTTGTTCACAAACTCCTCGCTGCGCGCATCGGTGCGTGCCTCATAGACCGCGACCGCGACCGTCTGACCCATGAACTTCTGTATGTTGGGGCTGAAGTAGTAGGTGCTTTTCATCAACACATTCCGTGGGTCCTCGTGCTCAAGCTCTGCCAGGAGCTTGTCCATATCGGGCAGGACCTCAGCCAAATGGAATTCGTAAGCGTCGTAGATCGTGTAGAGCAGCGCCTCTTTGGACTCGAAATGGCTGTAGATGGAGGCTGTTTTGATGTCAACGGCCTTAGCGATGTCGCGCATGGAAGCACCGCCGTAACCCTTTGCGGCAAACAGCTCTATCGCTGCCATGATGATGCGCCGCTTGGTACCCGGCTGAAAATACGCGACTGTCTCTTTGTCTGGTGCCATCGTCTAACCCCTGTCTTGCCCCAAAAGCCTTGTTACGATCCGTGACTTGACTCTGCCCTCTGCCCGTTAAACTAACTAACGATTGTTAGCCAATTGCAGTATAGCCTAACGACTGTTAGTTAGTCAAGAGATTTGCGGCTTTTATAGCGCACTGACGGCAAATCGTGTGCCGCGTGCAATTACCATTCCCGTGCGGAGCGCGGAAGTCTTTGACTGCGTAAGCAGCCAACTCCACACTAAGAACGCAAAGCGCAACACACTGCTTCTCGTCATTCTGGGTTTATCCCAGAATCCACCGCGAACGATAGTGAGCGACTTATAGAGAGCGTGCGCAGCACACGACACGATTGTTTATTTAGCTAATATCTTGTAGAATATTAGCTGAAATGGAGGTGGCTTTTATGGAAGCAACAGCTACGGAACTTAAGAACAATCTGGGCCACTACCTGAAGATCGCACAGAAGGAAGACGTGCGGGTCATCAAGAATGGGCGTTATGTCGCGCGATTGACCAGCCCACGCACAGAGAAAGTTGAAAAGGCGCTATCACTGTTCGGCATCGCACCCGACACGTTGACGCTTGAGGAAGCCCAGGCGGCTAGATTGGCGCGCTATGAAAGCACTGATTGATACGAATATTATCCTGGACGCGCTCCTGTTCAGAGAACCATTCAATAGAGCAGCTGAACAGCTCATCTTGGCGGCAGCACGAGAGGAATATGAGGGCTTCATTACCGCCAACAGTGTTACCGACATCGTCTACATTCTGAGAAAGCACCTGGAGCCCGAGAAGCTCAAGGATGTCATGCTCAAGCTGATGGACATTGTGGAGGTCTTGGACACCACAAGAAAGGACTGCCGTCTCGCCTTCGATGGAAGTCTCAGCGATTACGAGGACGCGCTCCTCGTCGAAACCGCAAAACGCGC